>NZ_LOWC01000160.1:0-47591 GCF_001522845.1 Burkholderia sp. BDU5
CGCCGGCTTGCCGCCCCCGCCAACATGCGGACATTTCATTTGCTACAAAACCGGACATTTCTATTTGTCCGCGACAGCCCTTTTTGCCGATTTCTCCAAAAAGGGCCGGCACATCGCGGGGGCTTCATTCTCGACCGTTCCGCGAACCAGGCAGTCCGCCTGCGACTGCCTGCCGACCACCCCGCCACCCGCCCGCCGTCAGCCGGACGATCCGCCCGCGACACGCTCCGTCAATCCTGCGCGTAGATATTCGAATCCTTGGTTTCCTTCACGAACAGCAGCCCGATGACGAACGTGACGAGTGCGATCACGATCGGATACCACAGCCCCGAATAGATGTCGCCCCTCGCCGCGACGATCGCGAACGCGGTCGCCGGGAGAAAGCCGCCGAACCAGCCGTTGCCGATGTGATACGGCAGCGACATCGACGTATAGCGGATCCGCGTCGGGAACATCTCGACCAGCATCGCCGCGATCGGGCCGTAGACCATCGTCACGTAGATCACGAGGATCGTCAGGATCGCGATCGTCATCGGCCAGTTGAGCTGCGCCGGATCGGCCTTCGCCGGATAGCCTGCGGATTTCAGCGTCGTGGCGAGCGTCTTGTCGAACGCCGCGCCCTTTGCCTTCGCGTCGGCGGCCTTGCCGTCATACGACTCGATTACAGTGTCGCCGACCTTGACTTGTGCGGTCGTTCCCGCGGGCGCCGCGATGTTCTCGTAGTTGAGGCCCGCTTTCGCCAGCGCGCTCTTCGCGATGTCGCAGGAGTCCGTGAACTTCGACGTGCCGACCGGGTTGAACTGGAACGAGCAGGTCGACGGATCGGCCACGACGGTGATCGGCGCCTTCTGCGTCGCTACTTCGAGCGCCGGGTTCGCGAAGTGCGTGAGCGCCTTGAACAGCGGGAAGTAGGTGAGCGCGGCGATCAGGCAGCCGGCGAGGATGATCGGCTTGCGGCCGATCCTGTCCGACAGCGAGCCGAAGAACACGAAGAATGGCGTGCCGATCAGGAGCGCGATCGCGATCAGGATGTTCGCGCTTGCGCCGTCGACCTTCAGCGTCTGCGTGAGGAAAAACAGCGCATAGAACTGGCCCGTGTACCAGACGACGGCCTGGCCGGCCGTCAGGCCGACGAGCGCGAGGATCACGAGCTTCAGGTTCTTCCACTGGCCGAACGCTTCGGTGAGCGGCGCCTTCGAGGTCTTGCCTTCGGCTTTGATGCGCAGGAACACCGGCGATTCGTTCAGTTGCAGCCGGATCCACACCGATACCGCGAGCAGCAGGATCGACGCGACGAACGGCACTCGCCAGCCCCACGCGCCGAACGCCTCCTCGCCGATGGAGGTCCGCACACCGAGAATCACGAGCAGCGACAGGAACAGCCCGAGCGTGGCGGTCGTCTGGATCCAGGCGGTGTAGAAGCCGCGCCGGTGCGCGGGCGCGTGCTCGGCGACGTAGGTCGCTGCGCCGCCGTACTCCCCGCCGAGCGCGAGGCCTTGCAGCAGCCGCATCCCGATGAAGATCACCGGCGCCGCGATGCCGATCGTCGCATAGCCGGGGAGGAAGCCGACCACGAAGGTCGAGATCCCCATGATGACGATCGTGATGAGGAACGTGTGCTTGCGGCCGACGAGGTCGCCGAGGCGTCCGAACACGATTGCGCCGAACGGCCGGACGGCAAAGCCCGCCGCGAAGCCGAGCAGCGTGAAGATGAACGCCGCGGTCGGATTGACGCCCGAGAAGAAGCTCTTGCTGATGTAGGCCGCGAGCGAGCCGGCCAAATAGAAGTCGTACCACTCGAACACGGTGCCGAGCGACGATGCGAAGATCACGCGCTTTTCGTCGCCTGTCATCGGCGCGTGCGCAATTTGTCCGCCTACCGTTGCCATGAATGTCTCCAATTTTGATATAAGGGCGCGCGCCCCTCGGGGCGGCTCCGTGTCGATTATTGGAGGGCAAACTTACGGCGCACTGACTCGGCGAGTCAAAATGGCGCAACGGCAATTTGCGCGCTATGTTGCGCTTCGCCTTTCTTTTCCCTTTATTTTGTTGGCAACGTGCGTTTTCGTGATTTTTTGAACGGCGCGTGAAGCGGCTCTTAAGGGTTATTCCGGGGCTTCTTGCCGTAAGCCAAGGCTCACGCGCACGAGCGTGCCTGCAAGGCGCGGCGACATCTGATACACGTTGTCGTCGATCGTCAGCGTGCCGCCGTGCTGCGCGACGATCTCGCGAACGATCGCGAGGCCGAGGCCGCTGCCGTCGCCTTCGCGGCCGAGGATCCGATAGAAGCGCTCGACGACGTGCTCTCGCTCGTTCGCCGGAATGCCCGGGCCCGTGTCCTCGACTTCGAGATGCACGACGCCCGCCGCGCGGTCGGCGCGTACGCGCACGGTGATGCGGCCGCCCGTCGGCGTGTAGCGGATCGCGTTGTCGATCAGGTTGCCGAGCATCTCGCGCAGCATCACTGGATGGCCGTCGATGCGAAGCGGCCCGGCGTCGTTGTCCGGGCCTTCGTAGCCGAGGTCCATCTGCTTCGCGAGCGCGGCCTGCACCCAGTCGCGCACGGCCTGGCGCGCGAGCGGCGCGATTTCGACGGGCTCGAACATGAGCCCCGTCGCGCGGTTTTCCGCGCGCGCGAGCGCAAGCAGTTGCGTGACGAGCCGCGCGGCCTGCTCGGAGCTCGTCGCGATCTGTTCGAGCGAGCGCGCGACGTCGTCCGGCACTTCGTGGCGCAGCGCGAATTCGGCCTGCGTGCGCAATCCGGCGAGCGGGGTCTTCATCTGGTGCGCGGCGTCGGCGATGAAACGCTTTTGCAGCGTGATGTTCTGTTCGAGGCGCGCGAGCAGGTCGTTGAACGATGTGACGAGCGGCTCGATCTCGGGCGGCGCGCGCTGCGCTTCGACGGGCGATAGGTCGTCCGGGCGCCGGCCGCGGATGTGCGCCTGCAGCGCGGTGAGCGGTGCGAGCCCTCGCGACAGCCCGAACCAGACGAGCAGGATCGCAAGCGGCAGAATCACGAATTGCGGCAGGATCACGCCCTTGATGATGTCGTTCGCGAGCGCGTTGCGCTTGTCGAGCGTCTCGCCGACCTGCACGAGCACGGGCTGCGAGCCCGTCGCGCCCGGCAGTGCGACGGTCGTGTACGCGACGCGCACGTCGTTGCCGCGCAGCAGGTCGTCGCGGAACACGACGACACCGGGCGGCGGGCGGTCGTCGTCGCGCGGCAGCGGCAGGTCGGCTTCGCCCGCGACGAGCTCGCCGCGCGTGCCGAGCACCTGGAAGTACAGGCTGTCGACATTGTCGGCGCGCAGGAAGTCGAGCGTCGTCTGCGGCAGCTTCAGCTCGGCGACGCCGTTCACGGGCGTGATCTGCCGAGCGAGCACGTACGCGTCGGTCTCGAGCGCACGGTCGAACGGGCCGTTCGCGATCGTCTTCGCAACGAGGTAGGTGACGGCGATGCTCATCGGCCATAGCAGCAGGAGCGGCGCGAGCATCCAGTCGAGAATCTCGCCGAACAGCGAGCGGGGGCGGGGGCCTTCGGCGGCGTCGCCTTCGTCCGGCGGCGCGAACGGGTTTTCGTAGCGCGCGTCGCGCGCGGCGTCCGCATCGGTCGCGGCGGTGGCCGGACGGTGCGCGGTGTGCGCGGAATGGGCCGGCGTGGCCATCGGCCGCTCCTTCCTTGGTGGCGTCAGCGCAGCGACTGGCTCGCGGCGGCTTCGGCCGGTTGCTGCGCGGTTGCGTTCGGCGCGTCGTTCGCCGGGGCGGGCGCGGCCTTCTCGAGGCAGTAGCCGAGGCCGCGCACGGTCGTGATCCGCACGCCGCTCGGCTCGATCTTCTTGCGCAGCCGGTGAACGTAGACTTCGATCGCGTTGTTGCTGACTTCCTCGCTCCATTCGCACAGATGATCGACGAGCTGTTCCTTCGATACGAGCCGGCCGATCCGCTGCAGCAGCACTTCGAGCAGGCCGAGTTCGCGCGCGGACAGGTCGAGCACGCGGTCGTTCGCGTAGGCGATCCGGCCGACCTGGTCGAACGACAGCGAGCCGTGCCGCACGACGGTCGGCCCGCCGCCCGCGCCGCGCCGGGTCAGCGCGCGCACGCGCGCTTCGAGCTCGTTCAGCGCGAACGGCTTCGCCATGTAGTCGTCGGCGCCGAGGTCGAGCCCCTTCACGCGCTCGTCGACGCTGTCGGCGGCCGTCAGGATCAGCACGGGCAGGTTCGAATTGCGCGCGCGCAGGCGGCGCAGCACGTCGAGGCCGGGCATCTTGGGAAGGCCGAGATCGAGGATCAGGAGGTCGAACGTCTGCATAGACAAGGCCGTATCGGCCTCGGCGCCGTTCCTCACGTGGTCGACGGCATAGCCCGATTGGCGGAGTGACCGGGTGAGGCCGTCCGCGAGTATGCTGTCGTCTTCGGCGATGAGAATTCGCATGATGCGCAACCGGTTGCCGTCCCGCGGCGATGGCGCTGCGCGCGGCTGTCTCCGAAATATGGGGCGATGCCTGCCCGCAACGCGGGCTTGCACAAACCACTGTTTTTTTATACAGTATCTGCATTCGCGCACCTAACGGCTTGCTGGCCGTGTCAAAGCCGGTGCGTCCGTATCAGACGCTGCTCATCATAGCAAAGGACGATTCATGGAAGAAAGCAAGAAAGGCTCCGGGCTGACTGCCGAAAAGAGCAAGGCGCTCGCCGCCGCGCTCGCGCAGATCGAGAAGCAGTTCGGCAAAGGGTCGATCATGCGGCTCGGCGACGGCGAAGCGGTCGAGGATATCCAGGTGGTGTCCACCGGCTCGCTCGGTCTCGATATCGCGCTCGGCGTCGGCGGCCTGCCGCGCGGCCGTGTGGTCGAAATCTACGGGCCGGAATCGTCCGGCAAGACGACGCTGACGCTGCAGGTGGTCGCCGAGATGCAGAAGCTCGGCGGCACCGCGGCGTTCATCGATGCGGAGCATGCGCTCGACGTTCAGTACGCGTCGAAGCTCGGCGTGAACGTGCCGGAACTGCTGATCTCGCAGCCGGACACGGGGGAGCAGGCGCTGGAAATCGTCGACGCGCTGGTGCGCTCGGGCTCGATCGACATGATCGTGATCGACTCGGTCGCGGCGCTCGTGCCGAAGGCCGAAATCGAAGGCGAGATGGGCGACGCGCTGCCCGGCCTGCAGGCCCGCCTGATGTCGCAGGCGCTGCGCAAGCTGACGGGCTCGATCAAGCGTACGAACTGCCTCGTGATCTTCATCAACCAGATCCGGATGAAGATCGGCGTGATGTTCGGCAACCCGGAAACCACGACGGGCGGCAACGCGCTCAAGTTCTATTCGTCGGTGCGTCTCGACATCCGCCGGATCGGCTCGATCAAAAAGAACGACGAGGTGATCGGCAACGAAACGCGCGTGAAGGTCGTGAAGAACAAGGTGTCGCCGCCGTTCCGCGAGGCGATCTTCGACATCCTGTACGGCGAAGGCATTTCGCGTCAGGGCGAAATCATCGATCTCGGCGTGCAGGCGAAGATCGTCGACAAGGCGGGTGCGTGGTACAGCTATAGCGGCGAGAAGATCGGCCAGGGCAAGGACAACGCGCGTGAATTCCTGCGCGAGAATTCGGAAATCGCGCGCGAGATCGAAAATCGCATTCGCGAGTCGCTCGGCGTTGTCGCCATGCCGCAGGATGGCGGCTCCGAAGCCAAGATCATGGACGAAGAGGAGTAATGCGCAAGCACCGGGAGGGCGCGGATTCGCAGCAGGTAGGGCACAGCGCGCGGACAAGGTCCGCCGACGAGGCCCGCATCGAACGCGAAGCGCGCGCGCCGGTTTCGAGCGAGGGGCGGCCGGCTGGCCGCCCGGCAGCGGGGGCATCCGATGATGCCCTCGTTTCGTTTGGGCGATCGGTTGCGTTCGAATCGGACGATCCGTTCGATTCGAACGAGTCGTTCGACGCGCACGACGTCGCGCGGCGGCGTGCGTCGGCCGGTGTAGCTGGCGCGAACGACGATGCGTCCGGCGGTGGCCGGGCGTTCGGCGGTTTGCGCGCCGGCGGCCGTTCGCGTGCATCGGCGGCATTTTCGGCGGCGGCGGGCGGGGATGAAGCGGCGAGCGACGTCTATACGCGCACGAGCCAGGCCGGGGGCCGGTCGAAGCGGCGGACATCGCCTTTCCGCTTCGATTCGTCCGCGCCCGAAGACGCAGAGCGTTCGTCGGCGTCGCAACGTCCCGCGCGCTCACTGAAAGGGCGTGCGACCGCGTATCTGTCGCGCCGCGAGTACAGTCGCGCGGAACTCGCGCGCAAGCTCGCGCCGTACGTCGAAGAAGGCGACGATCTCGAGTCGCTGCTCGACGCGCTCGAACGGGAGGGCTGGCTGTCCGACGCGCGGTTTGCAGAAAGCCTCGTGCATCGGCGCTCGGCGCGCGTCGGCTCGGCGCGCATCGTCAGTGAGCTGAAGCGACATGCGGTCGGCGACGCGCTCGTCGAGGCCGTCAGCGCGCAATTGCGCGAGAACGAGTTCGAGCGGGCGGAGTCGGTCTGGCGCAAGAAGTTCGGCGCGGCGCCGCAAACACCCGCGGAGCGCGCAAAGCAGGCGCGCTTCCTCGCGATGCGCGGTTTTTCGAGCGTAACGATCGCGAAGCTGCTGAAAGGCGACGTCAACGAATTCGGCGGCGATTGAGCGCGGCGAGCCGGTCTTGCGCGCTCGCGTCCGGCATCGAGCCGACGCTGCAAGCTCAAATGCCTTGCGATAGCCCGGCGAATCAATCGTTACATTGCCATCCGACCACCGATCACCGACCACCGATCACCGACCACCGACCACCGACCACCGACCACCGACCGCGAACCACCCCAATCCAGCCCCTCAAAATCCCCCGAAGCCCCGCGCGGGGCCAGACCGGGACCGTGCGGCCGGTATGTTAGAATCCACGAGTTTCCCTCTTCGGCTTCACCTTCCCGCATGCCGCTACCCGAGCCCGTACCCCGACAGTTGCGCCATCGCCGCGCAATTCGAGCGGAAGCCTACGAGCGCGCCGACGGCTTGTGGGACATCGAAGCCTGCCTGACCGATCACAAGCCGCGCGACGTCACGCTGGCGTCGGGCGTCAGACCGGACGGCCTGCCGATCCACGAACTCTGGTTGCGCGTGACGATCGATCGCGAACTCACCATCGTCGACGCCGACGCGTCGTCTGACTGGGTGCCCTATCCCGGTCAATGCGAAACCGCCAAACCCGCCTACCGCGTCCTCATCGGACTCAATCTCTTCCGCCATTTCCGTCGCGACGTCTCCCGGCTGCTGTCGGGCGTCGCCGGCTGCTCGCACCTGACCGAGCTGTGCGGGGTGTTGCCGACGGCCGCGATCCAGGCGTTCGCGGGCGACGTATGGGATGTGCGCGAGCAGTTGGGCGGCGAAGCCGACGGGCGCGATCGCGCGGCGGCCGAGCCGCCGTTCCAGCTCGGCCGCTGTCACGCGCTGCGGTTCGACGGGGAAGCGGTTCGGCAGTTCTATCCGCGTTGGTACGGCGCGAGCCGCCCCGCGCGCGAAGGCTCGGACGGTGCGAAGGAATGAGAGCGGACGCTTAAATCGTAAGAAGAAGCGATCGTCAATCGACTTTTTTAGCCAACTCACAGACTGAAGGAATCACGCATGAAGATTCACGAGTACCAGGGTAAGGAAATCCTGCGGAAATTCGGAGTCGCGGTACCGCGCGGCAAGCCGGCGTTCTCGGTGGACGAGGCCGTCAAGGTGGCGGAAGAGCTGGGCGGCCCGGTCTGGGTCGTCAAGGCCCAGATTCATGCGGGCGGCCGAGGCAAGGGCGGCGGCGTGAAGGTCGCGAAGTCGCTCGAGCAAGTGCGCGAATACGCGAACCAGATTCTCGGCATGCAGCTGAAGACGCACCAGACCGGTCCGGAAGGCCAGAAGGTCAACCGTCTGCTGATCGAAGAAGGCGCGGACATCAAGAAGGAGCTGTATGTCGGCATCGTGATCGACCGCGTGTCGCAGAAGGTCGTCGTGATGGCGTCGAGCGAAGGCGGCATGGACATCGAGGAAGTCGCGGAAAAGACGCCGGAAGCGATCCACAAGGTCGCCGTCGAGCCGTCGACGGGCCTGCAGGACGCGGAAGCCGACGATCTCGCGAAGAAAATCGGCGTGCCGGACGCATCGATCCCGCAAGCGCGCGAAATCCTGAAGGGCCTGTACAAGTCGTTCTGGGAAACGGACGCGTCGCTCGCCGAAATCAACCCGCTCGTGCTGACGGGCGATGGCAAGGTGATCGCGCTCGACGCGAAGTTCAACTTCGATTCGAACGCGCTGTTCCGCCATCCGGAAATCGTCGCGTACCGCGATCTGGACGAAGAAGATCCGGCTGAAATCGAAGCATCGAAGTTCGACCTCGCGTACATCTCGCTCGACGGCAACATCGGCTGCCTCGTGAACGGCGCGGGTCTCGCGATGGCGACGATGGACACGATCAAGCTGTTCGGCGGCGAGCCGGCGAACTTCCTCGACGTCGGCGGCGGCGCGACGACCGAGAAGGTCACCGAAGCGTTCAAGCTGATGCTGACGAACCCGGGCCTGAAGGCGATCCTCGTGAACATCTTCGGCGGCATCATGCGCTGCGACGTGATCGCGGAAGGCGTGATCGCGGGCTCGAAGGCCGTGAACCTGAACGTGCCGCTCGTCGTGCGCATGAAGGGCACGAACGAAGACCTCGGCAAGAAGATGCTCGCCGAATCCGGCCTGCCGATCATCTCGGCGGACAGCATGGAAGAAGCGGCGCAGAAGGTCGTCGCCGCGGCTGCGGGCAAGTAACGAGCGCCCGCGCCTGGCGCTGCGCGCCGGGCCCCGATGGGGGCAAGAAAACGCGGGGCAGCCCGGCGTTTTCTTGAGCGCATCATTGAAACGCATGGCGGCGCGGTTTTTCTCGCGACGCCGATCGAACAGAGGTCAATACATGTCGATTCTGATCAACAAAGACACGAAGGTCATCACGCAGGGCATCACCGGCAAGACCGGCCAGTTCCACACGCGCGCCTGCCGTGAATACGCAAACGGCCGCGAAGCGTTCGTCGCGGGCGTGAACCCGAAGCGCGCCGGCGAAGATTTCGAAGGCATTCCGATCTACGCGAGCGTCAAGGAAGCGAAGGCCGAAACCGGCGCGACCGTGTCGGTCATCTACGTGCCGCCCGCGGGCGCCGCTGCCGCGATCTGGGAAGCGGTCGAAGCCGATCTCGATCTCGCGATCTGCATCACGGAAGGCATCCCTGTCCGCGACATGATCGAAGTGAAGGACCGCATGCGCCGCGAAGGCCGCAAGACGCTGCTGCTCGGGCCGAACTGCCCGGGCACGATCACGCCGGACGAACTGAAGATCGGCATCATGCCGGGTCACATCCACCGCAAGGGCCGCATCGGCGTCGTGTCGCGCTCGGGCACGCTGACGTACGAAGCGGTTGCGCAACTGACGGCGCTCGGCCTCGGCCAGTCGTCGGCAGTCGGCATCGGCGGCGATCCGATCAACGGTCTGAAGCACATCGACGTGATGAAGATGTTCAACGACGATCCGGATACGGACGCGGTCGTGATGATCGGTGAAATCGGCGGTCCGGACGAAGCCAACGCGGCTCAGTGGATCAAGGACAACATGAAGAAGCCGGTCGTCGGCTTCATCGCGGGCGTCACGGCGCCTCCGGGCAAGCGCATGGGCCACGCCGGCGCGCTGATCTCGGGCGGTGCGGACACGGCCGAAGCGAAGCTGGAAATCATGGAAGCGTGCGGCATCACGGTCACGCGCAATCCGTCGGAGATGGGCCGCCTGCTGAAGGCAGCACTGTAAGCATCGTTTTCATCGCCACGAAAAACGCCGGTTCTGCCGGCGTTTTTTGTTATGCTCGCGCAATCGTTTCGTAAGCCCCGCCCGGACGGCCGGGCGCGATTGGAACGCACGCATTGGCCCGCCCGTCTTACTTCCTTTGCTTCGCTCTCATGCTTGAATTCTTCGCCTCGCTCCATTGGGGCGCCGTCGTTCAGATCATCGTCATCGATATCCTGCTCGGCGGCGACAACGCGGTCGTGATCGCGCTCGCTTGCCGCAACCTGCCCGCGCAGCAGCGCGTGCGCGGCGTGCTGTGGGGGACGGCCGGTGCGATCGTGCTGCGCGTCTTGCTGATTGCGTTCGCGGTGCTGCTGCTCGACGTGCCGCTGCTCAAGTTCGCGGGCGGCGTGCTGCTGCTGTGGATCGGCGTGCGGCTGATGGCGCCCGCCGCCGACGCGCACGACAACATCAAGCCTGCCGACAGGCTGTGGGAGGCGGTGAAGACGATCGTGATCGCCGACGCGGTGATGAGCCTCGACAACGTGATCGCGATTGCGGGCGCGGCCGAGCAGGCGGATCCGGGGCACCGGATCGCGCTCGTGATCTTCGGCCTGATCGTCAGCATTCCGATCATCGTCTGGGGCAGCACGCTCGTCCTCAAGCTGCTCGACCGTTTCCCGATCTTCATCACGCTCGGCGCGGCGCTCCTCGGCTGGATCGCCGGCGGGCTGATGGTCAACGATCCGGCGGGCGATCGCTGGCCGCTTCTCGACACGCCTGCCGCGATCTACGGCGCGAGCGTGGCGGGCGCGCTCTTCGTCGTGATCGCCGGGTATGCGCTGAAGAAGCGCCGAGCGATGTCCAGGGCGGCGAATTCGCATTGACTGACACCGGCGCTTCGCGGCATCGGCCGTCCGGCCGACTGCCCGCGTTGCCGCCCGCTGGCTACGATCGACACGCCTGCCGCTTTCGGCGGGCGTGTTTCGTTTTCGGAGCCTGTCATGAGCGAATTTCTTTCCGTTTTATCGCCGTTTGCGTCGCTTTTGCTGCCGCGAGCGGGTGGCGCGCACGGCCTGCGCCGGGTGTGGCGCCCGTCGAAGCGTGCGGTGCGCGGCCGCGGTTTCACGTTGATCGAATTAATGATCGTGCTCGCGATCGTCGGCGTCGTCGCTGCGTACGCGATTCCCGCGTATCAGGACTATCTCGCGCGCAGCCGGGTCGGCGAAGGTCTTGCGCTCGCCGCGTCCGCGCGGCTCGCGGTCGCGGAGAACGCGGCGAGCGGCAGCGGTTTTTCGGGCGGCTACGTGTCGCCGCCGGGCACGCGCAACGTCGAGTCGATTCGCGTCGACGACGACACCGGGCAGATCGTCGTCGCGTTTACGTCGCGCGTCGCGGCGTCGGGCGCGAATACGCTCGTGCTCGTGCCGTCGGCGCCGGATCAGGCGGAGACGCCGACGGCGCGCGTCGCGCTGTCGAAGGGCGCTGTACAGACGGGGGCGATCACGTGGGAGTGCTTTGTCGGCGGCAAGACGTCGTCGTCGCTGCCCGCGCCGGGCGCCGGGCCGATGCCGAGCGATGCGCCGACGCTGGCCGGCAAGCTCGCGCCGCCGGAGTGCCGAGCGTGACGTTCGGCGGCCAATAGTGGCGAATAGCGGCGAAGTGGCGGGGCGGGCGCGGGACATGCTTGGAGCATGGCTGCCGGACGATGAACTGTCTGGCATTCGTGCACCGCGATGGTGCGTCGCATGACGGCCCTGCGCAACCGGCACCCCGCGTCCGCACAGCGGGAGGTTTTTTTTGTATAGTGCGCCGGTTGCTGACACCCGGTTCGCTCATGCCTTCCTCTTTTCTGCGTTCTTTGTCGCTGATCGCGCTTGCAGTCGCCCTGATCCTGCCGTATGCGGTCACGAACCACACGTATCCGATTCCGACGTTCTATTCCGAATTCGCCGCGTTCGCGATGTATTGGGTGCTCGGCGCGACCGTCGTCCTGCTCGTGAAAGCCGAGCGGCCCGCGCAGCCGTTCGCGGTGCCGGCGGCGCTCGTCGCGCCGCTCGGCTTCGGTGCGGTGCTGCTCGCGCAGGTCGCGCTGCTGCCGTTGCGTCAGCCTTCGATGAACTGGCTCGCGACGGGCTACCTGCTCGGCGCGCTCGTCGCGATGCAGTCGGGCTATGCGCTCGCGCGCGCGAACATGGTCGACATGGTCGCGAGGATGATCGCGGGCGCGACGATCGTCGGCGGCGTCTTCGCCGTCGCCTGCCAGTTCGTGCAGCTGTTCCATCTGGAGACGACGTTCTCGCCGTTCGTCGTGTCGTACGGCGTGACCGTCGATCGCCGGCCGTACGGCAACATGGCGCAGGCGAACCACCTCGCGACCTACATCGCGTTCGCGCTCGCGGGTGCGCTGTATCTCGTGCAGACGCGCCGCATGCCGCTGCTCGCGTGGGCGGTGCTGTCGGCGTTCCTGTCCGTCGGGCTCGCGCTCACCGTGTCGCGCGGGCCGTGGCTGCAGGTCGCCGTGATGGTCGTCGCCGGCTTCTGGATGGCGTTCGCGCAGGCGCGGCGCGATCCGGCTGCGAGCCGCATGCGCGCATGGGCGATTCCGATCGTGCTCGGCGCGTTGTTCGTCGCGGTCAATGTCGCCGTGCGCTGGGTGAACGTGCACTACCACCTCGGCCTTGCCGAGTCGGCCGCCGACCGCATGCGCGACGCCGGCCAGATCGCGCCGCGCCTCGCGCTCTGGAAGTACGGCCTGACGATGTTCCGCGAGCATCCGCTGCTCGGCGTCGGCTGGGGCGAATTCCCGATCCATCAGTTCGAACTCGTGCGCAAGCTGGGCGGCGTCGAGATCGCGAACAACTCGCACGACATCTTCATCGATCTGCTCGCGAAGTCCGGCTTGCTCGGCCTCGGCGTGCTGGTCGTCGCGCTCGTCGCGTGGTTCGTGCGCGCGCTGCGCGTGCCGCATACCGAGAGCCGCGTGTTCGGCTTCGCGCTCATCGGCATTCTGCTGATGCACGCGCTCGTCGAGTACCCGCAGCAGTACACGTTCTTCCTGTTGCCCGTGATGTTCGTGATCGGTCTGCTCGAGACGAAGCCGCTGCGCGTGCTGCCGAGCCGTGCGGCGTTCGCGCTGTTCGCTGCGCTGTCGGTTGCGGGGCTCGCGTCGCTGTACCCGGTGCTGCGCGACTACCAGCGCGCGGAAGTGCTGTACTACGGCACGAATCCGGCCGAGCAGTACCGCGAGGATCCGTCGTTCCTGTTCGGCGCGTGGGGCGACTATGGCGCGGCGACGCTGCTGACGATTTCGCGCGACAACCTGCAGGCGAAGCTCGCCGCGCACGAACGGGCGATCGCGCTCTTGCCGGGCGAAACCGTGCTGCGCCGCTACGCGGTGCTGCAGGCGCTCGACGGCCGCGAAGCCGATGCGCTCGACACGGTCGAGCGGCTGCGCGTGTTCGCGCAAGAGCTGCGCGACTGGCCGGTGCAGCTCGCCGCGTTGTACAAGCTGCTTGACGACCAGCCGTCGCTGAAGTCTTTCAAGGCGTCGCTCGTGTCGAAGTACGGGACGCCGGCAGCCAACGTATCCGCCGACGACGAGGAAGACGACAGCGACGATTGATCACGGGCGGGCTCGAAACGGAACGATCGAAGAAACCGCCGCTTTTTGCGGCGGTTTCTATTGGGAGGGTGCGGCGGCGTCGCGATCGAACGATGCGGCGGGCGTGGTGCGCGATGCGTGATGCGCGCCGGCATTTCGTCATGCGGGCGGCACGAGGCGCGTTGCGTCGCCTCGGCATCGCACCGTGTGCAAGGCAGGTGTCGACGGCGCTTTGCCAATACATGCGCAGATGAAGCAAGCAGCCGCCGCAAGAAACCGCCGCAAGCAGCCGCTTTCCCCGCCCCGCCCTGGCAGGCGGCGTTAAACAGTGTCAAATCGCGCCGCATTCGCGCACGACGAGCCGGCACGAGCGGATGCGCGTCGCATCGTTCGGGTATGCTTGGGCGCGGTATTCATCGACTGGAATGAATCCTTGCCCTGAGAGGAAGCCCATGAAAACGCGTACCCATCATATTGCCGCGGCAGGCATCCTGATTGCCAGCATCGCGTCGTTCTCGACCGCGCACGCGCAACTCGGCGACTTGCTGAAGCAAGGCACCGACAGCGGCGCGGGCGGCGTCGCGAGCGCGCTCGGCAATCTCGGTGGCGCGGGCGGCACCGCGTCGGCCGGCTCGCTGCTGTCACCCGGCAGCACCGGCAACGTCGCGGGCCTGCTGCAGTTCTGCATCAAGAACAACTATCTCGGCGGCGGCGGTGCGTCGTCGGTCAAGGACGCGCTGATGAGCAAGCTGGGCGGCGGCGTCACGTCGGATAGCAGCTACGCGAGCGGCGCGAACGGGGTTGTCGACGCCGGCAACGGCCGCACGCTCGACTTGAGCGGCGGGCAGAGCTTCAAGCAGCAGTTGACGAAGCAGGTCTGCGACAAGGTGCTGTCGCAGGCGAAGTCGCTGCTGTAAGCGGGACGCCGGCGCCGTGTCGCCGGAGCGGGTGGCCCGCGATCGAGGCGCGCTGCCGACGCGATGCGCGTCGGCGGACGCCCGGAATCGCGCGCGGCGCTCGGTATTGGGCGCTGGTGCGAATGAAGCATGGATAAGAAACGGGGTGCGGAATCGCGCGGCGTACGTAACGCGGGCGCTGACGAATGACGCAATCGACGGCGCGGACTGAGCAGAACCAGAACGAACATGAAGGCTTATTCGACGTACCTGACGCTTCCTCTTGCCGCGTCGCTGCTTGCCGGCTGCGCGGCGTTCGCGCCGCGGGACTCGGCGAAGCTCGAATGCACGATGCCCGTCGCGGTGTATCCGGACGGCGCGAAGCCGCTCGAGCGCCGGGCGACCGTGCTCGTGCGCGCGATGATCACGGTGTCGGGCGATGCGGAGAACGTCACGGTCACGACAAGCAGCCGGAATGCCGCCGCGGACCGTGCGGCCGCCGAAGCGATGTCGAAGCTCGCGTGCTCGCAGACGCCCGCGCGCGGCGGCGAGCCCTATCCGTTTACGCTGACGCGGCCGTTCGTATTCGAGCCGACGGCGAAGGCCGCGCGGTGACGCGCATCGAGTGCGCCGGCACGGGCGGCAACGAGCGCGCCTCGATGTGCATCGTCGTTCCAACCCGAAGCACCTTGCCGAGTGAAGCTTCGATAGCCGCTTGACGCGTACCCACCCGGATTCGGCGGTGCGCTGGCTGACGGTTTTCGGCAGGTCGGCGTTATGCGCCGGCCTCGCCGGTCTTCCAGTCCCCCGACTTCCCGCCGCGCTTTTCCCTGACGCTCACGTCGGTAATCGTCATCCCCCGGTCGACTGCCTTGCACATGTCGTAGACGGTCAGCAGCCCGACCTGCACCGCGGTCAGCGCCTCCATCTCGACGCCCGTGCGTCCGAACGTCTCGACCTGCGCACTGCAGCGCACGCCGGGCAGCGCGTCGTCGAACTCGAACTCGACCGCGACGCGCGTGAGCGCGAGCGGGTGGCAGAGCGGAATCAGATCGGCGGTGCGCTTCGCCCCCTGGATCGCCGCGATCCGCGCGACGCCGAGCACGTCGCCTTTCTTCGCGCGTCCTTCGCGAATCAGCGCGAGGGTGTCGGGCAGCATCCGGATCGCGCCGCGCGCCACCGCGATGCGCTTTGTTTCCTGCTTGTCGCCGACGTCGACCATGTGCGCGTGGCCGGCAGCGTCGAAGTGTGTGAATCCAGACATGTCGTGCTCCGTTAGAGGGCGCCTATCATAGCAGCGCGGTTCGTCGAGCGATTCGAGCGGCGTGCGTCGGCGTCGCGCGAACGGCGGCCGGCGCGCCGTTACAATGACGCAGCTCCATCGATCATTAAGCCACGGCCGCCCTGATCCTTGTCCATGCGCGTCAAACCGTTGCTCGTCATGTCGCTGTCCGCGGCGCTCGCCCTGCCGCCCGGCGGCTACGCTCAGCCGCGCGCCGATGCTCCGCCGCTCGAATCCGCTCCCGCCACCGGCGCCGCCGCGGCCGCGCCGCTCGCGCCCGGCGCGATCTCGACCGTGCCGTCCGGCATCGCGCCCGGCGTGTTCGGCACGTACGGCGGCGCGGAGAGCCGGCTGTCCGATCCGGCGTCCGGCACGCCCAGTTTGCGCGCGCCGCTTCGATCGCTGCAACTGCCGGATCTCGGCGACGGCTCGGGCGGATCGCTGACGCCGCAGGCGGAGCGCCGTCTCGGCGAGCGCGTGATGCGCGAGGTGCGGCGCGATCCCGACTATCTCGACGACTGGCTCGCGCGCGACTACCTGAATTCGGTCGCGGCGAAGCTGTCGGCGGCGGCCGCCGCGCAGTTCATCGGCGGCTACATGCCCGACTTCGATCTGTTCGCGATGCGCGACCCGCAGATCAACGCGCTCTCGCTGCCGGGCGGCTTCATCGGCGTCAACAGCGGGCTCGTCGCGACGACGCAGACGGAATCCGAACTCGCGTCGGTGATCGGCCACGAGATGGGGCACGTGCTGCAGCGGCATATCGCGCGGATGATCGTCGCGAGCGAGAAGAGCGGCTATGCGGCGCTCGCGACGATGCTGTTCGGCGTGCTCGCGGGCATCCTCGCGCGCAGCGGCGATCTCGGCGGCGCGATCGCGATGGGCGGCCAGGCGTTCGCGGTCGATAGCCAGTTGCGGTTCTCGCGCACGGCCGAGCGCGAAGCGGACCGCGTCGGCTTTCAGCTGCTCGCGGGCGCGGGCTACGATCCGTACGGGATGCCGGGCTTCTTCGAGCGGCTCGAACGCGCGTCGATGAGCGACGCGGGCGTGCCCGCGTACGCGCGCACGCATCCGCTGACGGGCGAGCGGATCGCCGACATGGACGATCGCGCGCGCCGCGCGCCGTACAAGCAGCCGCGGCAGTCGCCGGAGTACGGCTTCGTGCGCGCGCGCCTGCGGATGCTGCAGAACCGCTCGCCGACCGATTACGCGAACGAGGTGCGGCGGATGCGCGCCGAGCTCGACGACAGAATCGCGCCGAACGTCGCGGCGAATTGGTACGGGATCGCGCTGGGCGAGATGCTGGGCGGCCGCTACGACGACGCGGACCGCGCGCTCGCGGCGGCGCGCGACGCGTTCACGCGCGTGGCCGCGAGCGAGGGCGACTCGGCGCGCAGCTCGCCGAGCCTCGACGTGCTCGCGGCGGAGATCGCGCGCCGCGCGGGCCGCACCGACGACGCGGTGCAGCTCGCCGCTACCGCGCAGCGGCGCTGGCCGGGCTCGCACGCGGCGATCGCCGCGCATCTGCAGGCGATCCTTGCCGCGCGTCGCTACGCGCAGGCGCAGGCGCTCGCGCAGTCCGAAGCGAGCGCCGATTCCGGCCAGCCGGATTGGTGGAATTATCTCGCGCAGGCTAGCCTCGGCAACGGCGATGCGGTGACGCAGCGCCGCGCGCTCGCGGAGAAATTCGCGCTCGAAGGCGCGTGGCCGTCGGCGATCCGGCAACTGCGCGAGGCGCGCGACATCAAGTCGGTCAGTTTCTACGAGCAGTCGATCATCAGCGCGCGGCTGCACGAGTTCGAGGCGCGCTACAAGGAAGAGCGGAAAGAGGACAAGGACGACAAGCGCAGCTGACGCGCGGCGCCGCGGCCGGCCCGCCCGGCGTTCGCTCCCGCAGCCGGCCCTTTTTCCCGACGACGTCGAACGACGCGCCGCGCGCGGACGCGAACCTTCCCGCGCGTCAGTCCGCCGCCTGACCGCCCACGCGCGCGGCCGGGCTCGCGACGAACCGGAACCGCCGCGCGACGTCGTCGCGCCGGATCGGCGCGAGCGGCAGGTCGACGCCGCCGCCGAGGTGCAGCACGCCGTGCGCGCCGTCGTCGTCGAGGTCCGCATGATCGGCGAAGAGCCCGAGATCGTGATCGTGCAGCGCGGCGACGCGCGGCGGCGTCGACGCGTCGGCGAACAGCACGCCGCCCGCATCGTCGAGCCACGCGCGCGCCGGCTCGAATGTGCGGCCCGTATGGTCGGTGAGCGCGACGCGCGCCGGATCGTCGCGATCGGCCGCGAGCCGGACGATCCACGGCGTGTACGCGAGCTCGACGTACACGCGCTGCGGCCCGTTCTGGAAGAACCACTGCCCGTCGGCGTCGCGTTCGTAGTTGCGGGCGATGAAGTCGATCAGCGCCGGGTGCCGGACAGGCGAGCCGAGCGCGCCCGCCGCCTGCGCCGCGTCGTCGCGCATCCGCCAGCCGCCGCGCCGGTCGAGCAGCAGCCATCCGGTGCAGTGCGGGACGTTCGGCCACTTGGCGAGCGCCTGTTTGACGATGTCATCCATGATCGGTGAAGCGTGAGCAGAAATCGAAGATGCGGGTCGGCAGCCAGTCGATGCGTCCCGGAAACGGGCCCGTCATGAAGCCCGCATGGCCGCCGTGCTCGGGCTGGTCGAGCACGACCGCGCGCGACACGTCGCGCGGGCCGGGCAGCGCCGACGCCGGCAGGAACGGATCGTTGCGCGCATTGAGGATCAGCGTCGGCACGTCGATCGCCGCGAGGAGCGGGCGCGTTGTCGCCTGCGTCCAGTAGTCGTTTGCGTCGACGAAGCCGTGCAGCGGCGCGGTCACGACGTCGTCGAAGTCGTGCATCGTGCGCGCGGCGAGCATCGTCTCCTTGTCGAAGAGCCTCGGATATTGCTCGAGCTTGACGAGCGCCTTCAGCTTCAGCGTTTTCAGGAAGCTGTGCGTGTAGACCATCGAGAAGCCTTGCGACAGCGCGCGTCCGCCCGCGTGGACATCGATCGGCGTCGAGACCGCCGTGGCCGCCGTGACGATCGACGTATCGCCGCGCCGCTCGCCGAGCCAGCGCAGCAGCACGTTGCCGCCGAGCGACACGCCGACCGCGACGAGCGGCCCGCGATGGCTTTTCGCGAGCCGCCGCAGGATCCAGTCGACTTCGGCGCTGTCGGCGAGGTGATAGAAGCGCGGCATCCGGTTCATCTCGCCGCTGCAACTGCGGAAATGCGGGACGACACCGTGCCAGCCGCGTGCGCGGGCGGCCGCCATCAGCACGCGTGCGTAATGTGAATCGGAGCTGCCTTCGAGGCCGTGGAACAGCACGACGAGCGGGGCGTTCGGCTCGGGCGCCGCGCCGTCCGGATAGGCGAGCCAGTCGATGTCGATGAAGTCGCCGTCGGGCGTGTCCCAGCGCTCGCGCCGGTATCCGACGTCCGGCCGGCGCGCGAAGAGCGCGGGGACGATTGTCTGCGCGTGGCTCGTCGGCAGCCAGAGCGGCGCGCGGTAGAGGGACGAGGCTGCCGGGCGGGCGGTCTCGTCGGCAGCGGGAAGCGGAGGAAGCGCGGTGCTCATCGCTGCAAACGCCTGTGCTTAGTGGAGCGGCCCCTGAGCGTGGCGGATCTTGGCGGCGAACTGAGTCGCCGTCTGCTCGGGGATCGGGCTCGCGTGGATGTGTGCGATCCGCCATTCGCCGCGCTCGTGGATCATCACGTAGGTCGTGAACACCATCTGCGGCTCGGCTGTGAGATCGGCCGGCTGGTGCGCCTCGGCAACCGCGTAGACGACGGTGCCGAGGCTGTCGTAGACGCGGATGTCGAGCGGCTCGATCGTGACGGGCTGGGTCGACAGCCGTTGCGCGAACCCGCTCCTGATCTGCTCGAGGCCGTGCAGATGCGAGCCGTCTGCCCAGATGCAGCTGGCGAAATCCTCGTCGATCCAGAGGACCATCAGCGCGTCGAGGTTGGCGTCGGCGACTGCCTGATAGTACGCGTTCAGCGTATCGGCGGCGGCTTCGAAGAGGCGGGCAAAACGTGGCATCGGGTCTATCTCTCGCGCGCGGCGCGCGCCGTTTCATCAAGGCGGCCCATGCATGAGCAGGGCCGCCCGCTTACCGGTGAGTCGGGTGCGGGTGCGCGGCGCGTGACGGGCGGCCTTGCGGCCGCGGCGTCAGCGCTGTCCGACGAGCATCCCGCGCAAATCGCCGAACACCTGCTCCGGGCTCAGCTCGCGCAGGCACTTCAGGTGGCCGAGCGGGCATTCGCGTTCGAAGCAGGGACTGCATTCGAGATGCAGCCATTGTACCTTTGCCAGGTCCGACAGCGGGGGGGTATGACGCGGATCCGTCGACCCGTAGAGCGCGACGAGCGGCCGGCGCAGCGCTGCCGCGACGTGCATCAGCCCGGAATCGTTCGTGACGACCGCGTTCGCGCGCGCGATCAGCGCGCACGCCTCGGTGAGCGAAGTCTGGCCGCAGAGGTTGCGCACGTTCGGCGCGCGCTCGGCGATCGCCTGCGCGGGCGTCGCGTCCTTCGGCGAGCCGAGCGCGACGATCTGCGTATAGGGAAAAGACTGACTCACGCTCTGCGCGAGCGCCGCGAAGTGCTCGGGCGGCCAGCGCTTGGCCGGGCCGTACTCGGCGCCCGGGCAGAACACGACGAGCGGCTTGCGCGTATCGAGGTTGAAGCGCGCGGACACGCGCGCCGTCTCGTTCAGGTCCGCTTCGAGCCGCGGTGGCGGCAGCGTCTTGAACGACTCGGGCAGCTTCGCGCCGGGTGCGTATGCAAGCGTCGCGTAATGTTGGACCATCGGCGCGCGCTCGTCGCGCGCCTTGCCCGGATTCGCGTGGCGCACGTTGAGGAGCGCGTAGCGATGCTCGCCCGTGTAGCCGATCCTCAGCGGAATGCCGGCGAGCCATGGGATCAGCGCGGACTTCAGCGAGTTCGGCAGCACGTACGCGGCGTCGTAGCCGACGTCGCGCAGATCGCTCGCGAGCTGCCAGCGGCGCAGCATCTGCAGCTTGCCATGCGCGAGATCGGTCGCGTGGACATCGTGTATCTCGGGCATCCGCTCGAGCGCGGGCGCGACCCACGTCGGGGCCACGGCGTCGATGACGATGCGGGGATGCAGTTTCTTCAGCAGCGCGAAAAGCGGCTGCGCCATCAATGCGTCACCGATCCAGTTCGGTGCGATAACCAACGCGCGACGCATCAGGTCGATTTCCGATGTCGTAATGAAGCGCGACGCTCACGCGCCGCGCTCGGGTTGCGGGGGAGGGGCGTCGGCGCGTGCCGGTCGGACCGGCCGCGCCGCGTCGGGCGGAACAGCCGCCGCGCGCTCAATGATGGCCGCGGACGATTTCGCCTTCGCGCAGCTTGTAGCGCGTGCCGCAGTACGGGCAGCGCGCTTCGCCGTGCGAGACGTCGATGAACACGCGCGGATGCGCGCTCCAGCGCGGCATCGCGGGGTTCGGGCAGTAAGCGGGCAGATCCTTGGCCGTCAGTTCGATGAGCGGCATTTCCTTGATTTCACTCATGGGGCTTTCTCGTTATGGCGATGGCGAGCGGCGCGCTCAAATCTTGGTGAGCCAGTCCGCGTGCTTCGCGCTCTTGCCGTTCACGACGTCGAAGAACGCGCTCTGCAGCTTCTCGGTGATCGGGCCGCGCGCGCCGCTGCCGATCGTGCGGTTGTCGAGCTCGCGGATCGGCGTGACTTCGGCCGCGGTGCCGGTGAAGAACGCTTCGTCGGCCGTGTAGACCTCGTCGCGCGTGATGCGCTTCTCGATCACTTCGATGCCGGCTTCTTTCGCGAGCGTGATGACCGTGTCGCGCGTGATGCCGTCGAGGCACGACGCGAGATCGGGCGTGTAGAGCTTGCCGCGGTTCACGAGGAAGAAGTTCTCGCCGGAGCCTTCGGACACGTAGCCGTCGACGTCGAGGAGGAGCGCCTCGTCGTAGCCGTCGGCCGTCGCTTCCTGGTTCGCGAGGATCGAGTTCACGTACCAGCCCGACGCCTTCGCGCGCACCATCGACACGTTCACGTGATGGCGGGTGAACGAAGACGTCTTCACGCGGATGCCCTTCGCGAGGCCTTCCTCGCCGAGGTACGCGCCCCACGGCCAGGCCGCGATCGCGACGTGGATCGTGTTGCCCTTCGCCGACACGCCGAGCTTCTCCGAGCCGATCCAGATGATCGGGCGCAGGTAGCACGACTCGAGCTTGTTCTCGCGGACGACGTCGCGCTGCGCCGCCTCGAGCGTTTCCTGGTCGAACGGCACGTCCATCTGGAAGATCTTCGCCGAGTTCAGCAGGCGCTTCGTGTGCTCCTTCAGGCGGAAGATCGCCGTGCCGCCGTCGGCCGTCTTGTATGCACGCACGCCCTCGAAGACGCCCATGCCGTAGTGCAGCGTGTGAGTCAGCACGTGGATCTTGGCGTCGCGCCATTCGATCAGCTTGCCGTCCATCCAAATCTTGCCGTCGCGATCGGCCATTGACATAGGTCTTCTCCTAGTGGATGCGGGGTGCGCAGAAGCAGCGCGCGGCGGCTCGGAACGGCGCCGCGTCGCAAAGACGCTCATTTTAGCGTTTTTGTGCGGGCAACGGTCGGTACGGCGGGGTCCGGCGCTATAATCGACGCGCAACCTGCGTGAAAAATAACGGGCGGCGGCGCGCGACGCGCGCGAGCGGCCCGGCTTTCCGCCTTCGCGGCGCTTCCCCGATGCTCGCTCGCTTCTCCGCCTCCGACCGCTTCGCCCTCGTCCAGGGCTTCCGCGACTTTTCCCCGACGCTGATGGCGATCCTGTCGTGGGGGCTCGTCACCGGCATCGCGATGAGCAAGTCTTTGCTGTCGACGGGGCAGGCGGTCGGCATGTCGGTCCTCGTCTACGCAGGCTCGTCGCAGCTCGCGGTGCTGCCCCTTTTCGCCGCGAAACTGCCCGTCTGGACGATTCTGCTCACGGCCGCGATGGTCAACATGCGCTTCGTGATCTTCAGCGCAGGGCTCGCGCCCCATTTCTCGTATCTGCCGCTGTGGCGGCGCTTCGCGATCGGCTATTTCAACGGCGACGTGATCTATCTGCTGTTCCAGAAGCAGGGCTTCGCGACGGGCCACGTGCCCGGCAAGGAAGCCTATTTCTGGGGGATGGCGCTCACGAGCTGGTTCGCTTGGCAGGCGTCGTCGCTCGTCGGCATCGCGCTCGCGAGCGTGTTTCCCGACAGCTGGGGGCTTGCGCTCGCCGGCACGCTCGCGCTGATTCCGATCATGGTGTCCGCGATCTCGAACCGCTCGACGCTCGCGGCCGTCGCGATCGCCGGGATCGTGTCGCTCGTCGCGTTCGAGCTGCCGTACCGGCTCGCGCTGCCGCTCGCGGTGTGCGCGGCGCTCGCGGCGGGCAGCGTCGCCGACTGGTTCGTCGAACGCGCCGACTGGCGGCGCATCCGCGCGGCGGGCCGCGCGACGCATTCGGAGGACATCGAATGAGCGCCTGGCAGATCTGGCTCGCGATTGCCGGGATGACGCTCGTCACTGCGGTCACGCGCGCGTTCTTTCTTGTCGGCGGCGAGCGCACGGTGCTGCCCGAGCGCGTGCAGCGCTCGCTGCGCTACGCGCCCGCCGCCGCGCTCGTCGCGGTCGTCCTGCCCGATGTGCTCGAGACGCGCGCGGGCATCTCGTTCGCGCTGTCGAACCACGATTTCTACGCAGCCGCGGCGGGCCTCGCGTGGTTCCTGTGGCGTCGCAGCATGCTCGGCACGATCGTCGTCGGGATGCTCGTGTTCACCGCGCTGCGGATCCTGTTCTGACGCAACGCCGCCGCGCGTCTCGCGGCCGCCGCGCGGGCGCGACCCAACCGCGCACGTCGCCGCCAAATAGCAGGAATTCGCCGCCGCGCGGGGTAGCGCGCCGGGCGGATCGGCTAGAATGACCCCTTCCGGAATTTTTCGCGCGCGCGTCGCGCGGGCCTTGCCGTGCGAGGCGCCCGGGTCGGCAGCCCGCGCGCGCATCGTACCGCTTTCCTTCATCAACCTTCATCAGTCCCATGAGCCAAGTAAAGCGTCTTACCGACCTGATCGCCGAAGGCAAGCTCTCCGGCAAACGTGTGTTCATCCGCGCCGATCTGAACGTGCCGCAGGACGATCACGGCAACATCACCGAAGACACGCGCATCCGCGCGTCGGTGCCCGCGATCCAGGCGGCGCTCGACGCGGGCGCGGCCGTGATGGTCACGTCGCACCTTGGCCGCCCGACGGAAGGCGAGTTCAAGCCCGAGGATTCGCTCGCGCCCGTCGCGAAGCGACTGGCCGAGCTGCTCGGCCGCGATGTGCCGCTCGTCGCGCACTGGGTCGAGAACGGCGTTTCGGTCGCGCCGGGCCAGGTCGCGCTGCTCGAGAACTGCCGCGTGAACAAGGGCGAGAAGAAGAATTCGGACGAGCTTGCGCAGAAGATGGCGAAGCTCTGCGACGTCTACGTGAACGACGCATTCGGCACCGCGCACCGCGCGGAAGCCACGACGCACGGCATCGCGAAGTACGCGCCCATCGCATGCGCGGGCCCGCTGCTGGCGGCCGAGCTCGACGCGCTCGGCAAGGCGCTCGGCAACCCGAAGCGCCCGCTCGTCGCGATCGTCGCCGGCTCGAAGGTGTCGACGAAGCTGACGATCCTCAAGTCGCTCGCGGCGAAGGTCGATCAACTGATCGTCGGCGGCGGCATCGCGAACACGTTCATGCTCGCGGCCGGCCTGTCGATCGGCAAGTCGCTCGCGGAAGCCGATCTCGTCGACGAGGCGAAGGCGATCATCGACGAAGCCCGCAAGCTCGGCGCGTCGGTGCCGATCCCGACCGACGTCGTCGTCGCGAAGGAATTCTCGCCGACGGCCGCGGCCACCGTGAAGAGCGTCGCCGATATCGAAGCCGACGACATGATCCTCGACATCGGGCCGGAAACCGCGAAGGCGCTCGCCGGCCAGCTCGAGAAGGCGGGGACGATCGTCTGGAACGGCCCGGTCGGCGTGTTCGAATTCGACCAGTTCGGCCACGGCACGAAGACGCTTGCCGACGCGATCGCGAACTCGGCCGCGTTCTCGATCGCAGGCGGCGGCGACACGCTCGCCGCGATCGCGAAGTACGGGATTCACGACAAGGTCAGCTATACCTCGACGGGCGGCGGCGCGTTCCTCGAATTCCTCGAGGGCAAGAAGCTGCCCGCCGTCGAAGTGCTCGAAACGCGCGCGTAAGCGCATGACGCGGCGCGCGTCGCATCCGCTTCGCGCGCGGCATGAAGTACGAAGCGCGGCCGGCCATGCCGGCCGCCCGCGCGACGGCGGCGGGGCATGCGGATTGCGCCCGGCGCTGCAGCGGTGGCAGTCGGCCGCTCGCGCGGCGGGCCGCGTGAGCGGCCCCGCCGAACCCGATACGACGACGCGGCGCCGGCTGCCCATGCCGGCGTCCGCGGACAAAGCGACGCCGGGCGCAGCATGCACCGGCGCGCGTTCCGGAGCGGCGGCGGCTGGGCCGCGCGGCTTTCGGCTCTCGCGGCGGTACATCCAGCGCTTTCACTCAGTCAAACGAGGAGATTCATGCATCGCGCCACCAAGATAGTCGCCACGATCGGTCCGGCATCCAGCTCGCCGGAGGTCCTGTTGCAGATGATGCACGCGGGTCTCGACGTCGTGCGGCTCAATTTCTCGCATGGCACCGCCGACGATCACCGCGAACGCGCCGAGCTGGTCCGCGAGGCCGCGCGGCGGGTCGGCCGGGAAATCGCGATCATGGCGGACCTGCAGGGACCGAAGATCCGCGTCGGCAAGTTCGAGGCGGGCAAGACGACGCTCGCGCCCGGCCAGCCGTTCATCCTCGACGCGACGTGCGAGCTCGGCAACGACGAGCGGGTCGGCCTCGACTACAAGGATCTGCCGCGCGACCTGAAGCCGGGCGACGTGCTGCTCCTGAACGACGGCCTCATCGTGCTGAAGGTCGACCGCGTGCTCGGCGACGAGATCCACACGACAGTCAAGGTGGGCGGCGATCTGTCGAACAACAAGGGGATCAACCGGCAGGGCGGCGGGCTGTCGGCGCCCGCGCTGACCGCGAAGGACATGGAGGACATTCGCACCGCGATGTCGCTCGGCGCGGATCTCGTCGCCGTGTCGTTCCCGAAGAACGCGACCGACATGGAGATGGCGCGCCAGCTCGCGAACATCGCGGGCGCGCCTTACGGCATCAAGCCGAAGATGATCGCGAAGATCGAGCGCGCGGAGGCGATTCCGGCGCTGCAGGAGATCCTCGACGCGTCGGACGGCATCATGGTCGCGCGCGGCGACCTGGCCGTCGAGGTCGGCAACGCGGCCGTGCCCGCCCTGCAGAAGCGGATGATCCGGATGGCGCGCGAATCGAACAAGCTCGTGATCACCGCGACGCAGATGATGGAGTCGATGATCCACGCGCCCGTGCCGACCCGCGCGGAGGTGTCGGACGTCGCGAACGCGGTGCTCGACGGCACCGACGCGGTGATGCTGTCCGCCGAGACCGCGACGGGCAAGTACCCGGCCGTCACGATCGAGGCGATGGCGGCTGTCTGCGTCGAGGCGGAGAAGTCCGAGCACGTCGAGCTCGACAAGGATTTCCTCGACCGCACGTTTACGCGGATCGACCAGTCGATCGCGATGGGCGCGCTCTTCACCGCGTACCACCTGGGCGCGAAGGCGATCGTCGCGCTGACCGAATCGGGCGCGACGGCGCTCTGGATGTCGCGCCACTACACGCACGTGCCGATCTTCGCGCTGACGCCGCGGGTCGGCAGCGAGCGCGCGATGGCCCTCTTTCGCAACGTGACCCCGCTGCACGTCGACTTCGACAGCGATCGCGATTCCGCGCTGCAGCAGGCGCTCGAGCTGATCGTGCGGCACGGCTACGTCGCGCATGGCGACATGGTCGTGCTGACGGTCGGCGAGCCGATGGGGCAGGCGGGCGGCACGAACACGCTGAAGATCGTGCGCGTCGGCGAGCATTACTGATACCGAGCCGGCTGCGGGACGCCCGCCGGGCATGCCGCTTGCGCCTGGAACGAGCCGCGTGGGGTCGGATGCCCCCGCGGCTTTTTGCTTGAAAGCGGTCTGAAAGACGTAACAAATTGCCAGCGAATCCGCCATTTGGTCTGAATCGGGGGCGCTTCGCGATAAAATGCGGCTATTCGACGCTCGGCCGCGCCGGTTCTCCCGTCTTCCGTCGGGGCGGGCCGTAAGACGCCGCGTAGGGTGCAAGGTTTTCATTCAAGGAGTACCACAATGCCTCTCGTATCAATGCGTCAACTGCTGGATCACGCGGCGGAAAACGGCTACGGCCTGCCCGCATTCAACGTGAACAACCTGGAGCAGGTGCAGGCGATCATGGCGGCCGCCGACGAAGTCGGCGCGCCCGTGATCATGCAGGCGTCGGCGGGCGCCCGGAAGTACGCGGGCGAGCCGTTCCTGCGCCACCTGATCGAAGCGGCGGTCGAGTCGTACCCGCACATTCCCGTCGTGATGCACCAGGACCACGGCCAGTCGCCGGCGGTGTGTCTGACTGCGATCCGCAGCGGCTTCACGAGCGTGATGATGGACGGCTCGCTGCAGGCCGACGGCAAGACGGTCGCATCGTACGAATACAACGTCGACGTGTCGAAGAAGGTCGTCGAGATGGCGCACTCGATCGGCGTGACGGTCGAGGCCGAGCTCGGCGTGCTCGGTTCGCTCGAGACGATGAAGGGCGACAAGGAAGACGGCCACGGCGCGGAAGGCACGATGACCCGCGAGCAATTGCTGACGGATCCCGAGCAGGCTGCCGACTTCGTCAAGCTCACGCAGTGCGACGCGCTCGCGATCGCGATCGGCACGTCGCACGGCGCGTACAAGTTCACGAAGAAGCCGACGGGCGACATCCTGTCGATCCAGCGGATCAAGGAAATCCACGCGCGCATCCCGAACACGCACCTCGTGATGCACGGTTCGTCGTCGGTGCCGCAGGACCTGCTCGCGGAAATCCGCGAGTTCGGCGGCGACATGAAGGAAACCTACGGCGTGCCCGTCGAGGAGATCCAGGAAGGCATCAAGCACGGCGTGCGCAAGGTCAACATCGACACCGACCTGCGTCTCGCGATCACGGGCGCGATCCGCCGCTACATGTTCGAGAATCCGGGCAAGTTCGACCCGCGCGATTACCTGAAGCCCGCGCGCGAAGCGGCGAAGAAGATCTGCGTCGCGCGCTATCTGGCGTTCGGCTGCGAAGGCCAGGCGGCGAAGATCAAGCCGGTTGCGCTCGACAAGATGGCCGAGAAGTACAAGGCCGGCGACCTCGCGCAAGTGGTGCGTTAAATGGTGCTGCGCGGCCGGACGGAAGAGGGCGCCGCCCTTCGCCGTCCGGCCGCGGGCAGGTTGCAAGACCGCCGTTCCCGCGTGCCGACGGGAACGGCGTTTCCCTTTTTGTTTGGCTCTTAATTCTGCGAAAAGACGATGTCTACCCTTTACGAATCCACGCTGCGCTCGCTGCCGCTCCTCGGTCGCGGCAAGGTCCGCGACAACTACGCGCTCGGCAACGACAAGCTCCTGATCGTCACGACCGATCGCCTGTCGGCGTTCGACGTCATCATGGGCGAGCCGATTCCGAACAAGGGGCGCGTCCTGAATCAGATGGCGAACTTCTGGTTCGACAAGCTCGCGCACATCGTCCCGAACCACCTGACGGGCGTCGCGCCGGAGACGGTCGTCGCGGCTGACGAGGTCGAGCAGGTGAAGGGGCGCGGCGTCGTCGTCAAGCGTCTCGAGCCGATCCTCGTCGAGGCGGTCGTGCGCGGCTATCTCGCGGGCAGCGGCTGGAAAGACTACCAGGCGACGGGCAAGGTGTGCGGCGTCGAGCTGCCGGCCGGCCTCTCGAACTCGCAGAAGCTCCCCGAGCCGATCTTCACGCCCGCGGCCAAGGCGGAGATGGGCCATCACGACGAGAACATCTCGTTCGAGGAAACCGAGCGCCGCATCGGCACCGAGCTTGCCGCGACGATCCGCGACATCTCGATCAAGCTGTACAAGGAAGCCGCCGACTACGCGGCGACGCGCGGCATCATCATCGCCGACACCAAGTTCGAGTTCGGCCTCGACGGGCACGGCAAGCTGTTCCTGATGGACGAAGCGCTGACGGCCGACTCGTCGCGCTTCTGGCCGGCCGACGAGTACCAGGTCGGCACGAACCCGCCGTCGTTCGACAAGCAGTTCGTCCGCGACTGGCTCGAGGCGCAGGACTGGAACAAGGAGCCGCCCGCGCCGAAGCTGCCCGACGACGTGATCGCGAAGACGAGCGCGAAATACCAGGAAGCGCTCGAGCGCATCACGGGCAAGACGCTCGACTGACCATCGTCCGATTCACCGAAACAAGGAAGCGCACGATGAGCGAAGTCCAGACCGCCCACACGCACAGCGCGCCGCTCGTCGGCGTGCTGATGGGTTCCAGTTCCGATTGGGACGTGATGCAGCATGCCGTCGCGATCCTGCAGGCGTTCGACGTGCCGTACGAGGCCAAGGTCGTGTCCGCGCACCGGATGCCCGACGAGATGTTCGACTACGCGGAGAAGGCGCGCGAGCGCGGCCTGCGCGCGATCATCGCGGGCGCGGGCGGCGCGGCGCACCTGCCCGGCATGCTGGCCGCGAAGACGACGGTGCCCGTGCTCGGCGTGCCGGTCGCGAGCAGGTACCTGAAGGGCGTCGATTCGCTGCATTCGATCGTGCAGATGCCGAAGGGCGTGCCCGTCGCGACGTTCGCGATCGGCGAGGCCGGCGCGGCGAACGCGGCGCTTTTCGCGGTGTCGATCCTGTCCGGCACGTCGACCGACTACGCGAACCGGCTCGCCGCGTTCCGCGTGCGGCAGAACGAAGCCGCGCACGCGATGGTGCTGCCGCCGCTGTGAGGCCGCCGCGCAGCCGCCGGCGACCTCGATCGTCCTGACCGCGGCGGGCGCAGCCGCCCGCCGCCACCGACCCTAGACATGACTGCACTCCCCACCCCGATTTCCCCGATCCTGCCGGGCGCCTGGCTCGGCATGGTCGGCGGCGGCCAGCTCGGCCGCATGTTCTGTTTTGCCGCGCAAGCAATGGGCTATCGCGTCGCCGTGCTCGATCCCGATCCGACGAGCCCCGCGGGCGCCGTCGCCGACAAGCATCTGCGCGCCGCGTACGACGACGAGGCCGCGCTCGCCGAGCTCGCGCAAGTGTGCGATGCCGTGTCGACCGAGTTCGAGAACGTGCCCGCCGCGAGCCTCGACTTCCTCGCGCAATCGACGTTCGTCGCGCCCGCCGGCCGCTGCGTCGCGATTGCGCAGGACCGGATCGCCGAGAAGCGCTTCATCGCGGCGTCCGGCGTGCCCGTCGCGCCGCACGTCGCGATCGAATCGGCCGCGCAGCTCGCGGCGCTCGCCGATGCCGAACTCGCCGCGGTGCTGCCCGGCATCCTGAAGACCGCGCGCCTCGGCTACGACGGCAAGGGGCAGGTGCGCGTCGCGACCGTGCAAGACGCACGCGACGCATATGCGTCGCTGGGCGGCGTGCCGTGTGTGCTCGAAAAGCGCCTGCCGCTCAAGTACGAGGTGTCGGCGCTGGTCGCGCGTGGCGCGAACGGCGCGTCTGCCGTATTCCCGCTCGCGCAAAACACGCATCACGGCGGCATTCTGTCGCTGACCGTCGTGCCCGCGCCTGCGGCGAGCGACGCGCTCATGCGCGAAGCGCAGCAGGCGGCCGTGCGGATTGCCGATTCGCTCGATTACGTCGGCGTGCTGTGCGTCGAGTTCTTCGTGCTCGAAGACGGCTCGCTCGTCGCGAACGAAATGGCGCCGCGGCCGCACAACTCCGGCCACTACACGGTCGACGCGTGCGAGACGAGCCAGTTCGAGCAGCAGGTCCGCGCGATGACACGGCTGCCGCTCGGCAGCACGCGCCAGCATTCGCCCGCCGCGATGCTCAACGTGCTCGGCGACGTGTGGTTCGCGAACGGCGCGTCGAGCGAATCCGTCACGCCGCCGTGGGACCAGGTCGCCGCGATGCCGACCGCGCGGCTGCATCTGTACGGCAAGGAGGAGGCGCGCGTCAGCCGCAAGATGGGTCACGTGAACTTCACCGCGGCGACGCTCGACGATGCGGTCGCGGGCGCGACCGCATGTGCGCGGCTCCTGCGCATTCCGCTCGACTGACGGGACGCACGATGTCGAACGATCGACCGTTCCCGACCGCCGCGCAAATCGACGAAGCAGCCGCGCTGCTCGACGCGGGCGAGCTCGTCGCGTTTCCGACCGAGACCGTCTACGGCCTCGGCGGCGATGCGCAGAGCCCGGCCGCCGTCGCGCGGATCTACGCGGCGAAAGGGCGTCCGGCGAACCATCCGGTGATCGTCCACCTCGCGCCGGGCAGCGATCCCGGCTATTGGGTCGATGAACTGCCCGTCGATGCAAAGAAGCTGATCGACGCGTTCTGGCCGGGCCCGCTCACGCTGATCTTGAAGCGCGCAGCGCACATTCCGGACGCGGTGAGCGGCGGGCAGGACTCGGTTGGGCTGCGCTGCCCGTCGCATCCGGTCGCGCAGGCGCTGTTGCGCGCGTTCGACGCGCGCCGCGGCGGGCATGGCGGCGTCGCCGCACCGTCCGCGAACCGCTTCGGCCACGTGAGCCCGACGACCGCGCAGCACGTGCGCGACGAGTTCGGCGATTCCGTCCACGTGCTCGACGGCGGCGCGTCCGATGTCGGAATCGAGTCGACGATCCTCGATCTGTCGCGCGGCTTTCCGGCGCTGCTGCGCCCCGGCCGCGTGACGCCGCAGCAGATCGCCGACGTGCTCGGCGTTGCGCCGCGTCTGCCCGACGGCGGCGATGCGACCGCACCGCGCGCGTCCGGCACGCTGAAGGCGCATTACGCGCCGCGCACGCCGCTCGCGCTCGCGCCGTTCGAGCGGCTCGAGCGGTTCCTGTCCGCCGCGCGCGACGCGGGCGAGCGGGTCGCGCTCGTCGCGCGCGCGTCGCGCGCCGGCGCGTGGGCGCACGCGGACGGCGTGCATTTCGTCGCGGCGCCCGAGGATCCGCAGGTCTACGCGCGCGAGCTCTACGGGCTGTTGCGCGCGCTCGATCGCGCGCAGGTCGCGCGCATCCTCGTCGAGAAGCTGCCGGATACGGTCGAATGGATCGCGGTGAACGATCGGCTCGGCCGCGCGGCGGCCGCGTTCGAAGCGCACGAATGAGCGTCGCGCGTTCGGGCGGTTGACAGGCGGAAACCACGCGGCTTCGTTACGCTGTGGTCGCCGAAGTGCCGAATCATTCAAAAACACCCGATTCCGATGAGAAACGCCCGGTTCGCATCACGCGAACCGGGCGTTTTCGTTCGAAGCGCGGATCGTCGTCGAGCCGCGAGCCGCGAGCCGCGAGCGCGGCGAACCCGAGCCCGCCGCCCGCCGGCTTACTTGCCGACGCCCGTCTTCGCGATCTGCTGCTCGACGTACTGCGCGAACAGCGCGTGCAGATGCGTCGTCGGGTGGACCGTATCGGCGAACATATAGGTTTGGTCGGCGTTCGCGACCGTGTACATCTGCGGCGAGCAGAACAGCGACGAGCCGAACGCGGTCGGGTTCGACACGCCCGACTTCGTCGCAGCGGCGATCATCGATTGCAGATTGCATGCAGTGCCCGAGTTCGACACCGAGAAGCCGTTCGCCTGGTAGTTCGCGGTGATGCCGTCCTGCCACGTGAACGCGTCGATCAGCACGGCCTTCGTCGGATCGACGTTGAGCGCCTTCAGCGCCGCGGCGAGCGTGCTGTTGAAGACCGTCGAAAGCTGCGTGAGCGCGGCCTGCTGGCCCGTCGACACCGCGAGCGGCGTGCCGCCGATATCCGGGACGTTCGACACGAACACGTGCGTCGCGCCCGCGGCGACGATCTGCTGGACGATCCCCGCGAGCTGCTGCGCGGCAAGGCCGATCTGCTGCGCAGCGGCGAGCTGCGCGGCCGGCGTGTTGCCCGACGCCTGCGCGACCTGCACCTGATAGAAGATGTCGTTTGCGCCGCCGTTGATCAGCACGATCTGGTTCGCGTTGAAGCTGCCGTGCTGCTGCAGGTATTGCTGGACCTGCGTCGCGACGGGCACGGTCGTCGCTTGCGCGTAGTCGGCATTCGCCACGCTCGGATCGGCGTGGCCGATGCCCGGCTGCTGCGTGACGCGCGAGCCGCCCTGCGCGTAGCCCAGGCCGCCCGCCGCTTGCAGCGGCACGCCGAAACCGCCTTCGAACGCGGGCGTGAGCGTGCCGCCGTAATACGTGGCGATGTCCTGCGTCCACACCTGGCCCGGGTTCGTCGTGAAGCGGCCGCCGCCGAAGCCGATCAGGATTTGCGGCGAGTAGGTGCCGGTGTCCGACAGGCTGTCGCCGAACGACACGACCTGCATGTTCACGCCGGCGCTCGGCTGCGACGAGCCATTGTCGCCGCCGCCGCACGCGGCGAGGATGGCGAACGCGGCGCTCGCGAGCGCGACTTGCGCGCCGCGCCACAGGCGGCGTGCGGTGCGGGTGGGTTGTTGTTGTCGTTGCAGCTGATTCATGCGAGTCTCTCCTCGTAGATATGCTTGTGTTGCATGGCCTGCGCCGCGGCTTGGCGCGATGGTTGTGAATCCGTGTCCTCGTTATCGTTCGCGCGGCGCGGCGGCGAGCGCGGGCGGCTCGTGCGGCTGCGCGCGCGCGTTCGCAACCCGAGCATGATAAGCGCTCGCCCATTCGGGCGGACCGAAAACCGCTCGCAGCTTGTTGCGCCAGCCTTCGACGCCGAACGCGTCGGCCGCCATCGACCACCATTCGTGGAACGTCGCGACGAGCGGGTTGTTCGAGTCGAGCGGCTCGACGATCCCGTATACGGGCGGATCGCGCGGGTCCTCTTCGACGAAGCTGCCGAACAGGCGGTCCCAGATCACGAGCACGCCTGCGTAGTTGCGGTCGATGTAACGCGGATTGCGCGCGTGGTGTGCGCGGTGGATCGACGGCGTGTTCAGCACGTACTCGAGCCAGCCGAGCTTCGGGATCGTCTGCGTGTGGACGAAGAACTGGAATGCGAGGTTGATGAGCACGATGCCGACGATCTGCTGCGGCGGAAAGCCGAGGAACGCGAGCGGCAGCCAGAACGCCCACATGCCGGCGATCGGATACATCAGGCTTTGCCGCATCGCGGTAGAGAAATTCAGGCGTTCGGACGAATGGTGAACGACGTGCGCGGCCCACAGCCAGCGCACGCGATGGCTGCAGCGGTGGAACACGTAGTAGAGCAGGTCCTGCGCGACGAACAGCACGGCGAACGACACCCACGTGTTGTCCCACGTGAAGAGCCGGAAATGCGTGTAGCAGTACGCATAGATCGGAATCACGAAGATCCACGCGACCTTGTCCGCGCCCTGGTGCATCAGCGCGAGCGCCGCGTTGCACAGCGTGTCGCGCAGGTTGTAGACGCGTTCGCCGGGGCGCGTGCGCGCGAGGTGCCACGCTTCCCAGCCGATGCAGAACAGAAAGACGGGCGCGAGCGCGAGCAGAAGCAATTCGACGTTGAATTGCATGAGTGTCTCCCTCTTGTTGTGGTGCGAGCGATGCGGCGCATGCGGCGTGCGGGGCGCGTGCCTGGCTCGGTGACGTCAATTGCAGCTAAAAGGGTACGCAATCGGCGTACCGGGCGCGAGAGCGTTTCGTAGAGGGAGTCTTCGACGGGTGGGGGCGTGGGACGGCGGGCGAGGCCGCCGCGTTGCGACGGTGGGCGAAAACGCACGGTTGCGAGCGGCCTGCGGGGGCGACCGGGAAACGGCGAGGGAAACGGTTCCGGCCGGCTCGCGGCGGCGCGCCACGCGTGCCGCCGCGATTCGGGCGCCGATCAGATCAGCGCGGCCCCTCGTACACCCATTCGAGCAGTGCGTCGTGCGCGGCGCGCGCGGCCGACGCGCGATCATCGTTGATGAAGCTGACGACCACATAGCTCGACCCGTCCGCCGACGCGACGTAACCCGCGATCGCGCGCACGTCGCGCAGCGTGCCCGTCTTGATGTGCGCGTTGCCGCCGACGGGCGCGTTCGTCAGCCGGTTCTTCATCGTGCCGTCGACGCCCGCGACCGGCAGCGAATCGACGAACGCCTGCGCGACGGGGCTCGCGTTCGCCGCCTGCAGCATGTCGGCGAGCGACAGCGCGCTCACGCGCTCGTCGCGCGACAGCCCGGAGCCGTTCTCGAGCGCGAGCCCTTCGGTCGGCAGCCCGCTGTGAGCGAGAAACGCGCGGATCGTATCCGCCGATTGCGCGGGCGTCGCGGGCGGCCGGTGCTCGACCGCGCCGATCGTGAGGAACAGGTTGCGCGCCATCACGTTGTTGCTGAATTTGTTGATATCGTGCACGACGCTCGACAGCACAGGGCCATGGTGCGCCGCAACGAGCCGCGCGCGTCCCGGCACCTTGCCTTCGGCGACCGTGCCGGAGAATGCGCCGCCCGTCTGGCGCCACAGCGCGAGGAAGCCGCGCGCGAAGAACGCGGAGTGATTCAGCACGGCGAGATTGGTCGTCGTCGGGCCGCAGCGCAGCGGGTAGTCCCCGGCAAACGACGCGGTGAGGTCGCCGTTCGCGTCGGTCATGAGCGCGGGCCGCGCGGCCGCCGCCGCGGCGCCGCACGAGCCCGCGCCTTCGACGAGCTGGTTGTCGACGTTCAGGTTCGCGAGCGGCGGCACGACGTCGATCGCGACCGCGCCGTTGTCGGTCGGCGTCACCGTGAACGACAGCGCCTTGAACGCGTAGAGGAGCGGGTCGGGGCCGACGTTGTACGGCGCGGTGGCGTCGTCGTCGAGCGGCGGCAGGTCGCGCGTCTCGGGCGCGAAGAAGGTCTTGTCGAGCACGAGCGCGCCGTCGACGTTGACGATGCCCGCGCGGCGGATCTTGTTGACGAGATCGATCAGTTCCTCCGGCACGAGCTTCGGATCGCCCGTGCCCTTCACGTACAGCGTGCCGTGCAGCGTGCCGTTCTCGTCGACGGCGCCGTCCGCGTATGCGCTCGTGCGCCAGCGATAGTCGGCGCCGAGCATCGACAGCCCGGTGTAGGTCGTGACGAGCTTCATCGTCGATGCGGGTTGCATCGGCCGGCTCGCGTTCCACGCGACGACGGGCGTCCGGTCGCCGATCCGCTCGATGACGACGCTCAGGTTCGACGCCGGCACGCGCGCGCGCTGCAGCGCGGCGAGCACCGACGCCGGCAGCACGTTGTGCGCGGTCGAGACCGCAGCCGGGTAGCGCGGCGGTTTCCTGCGGGCGTCGGCGGGCGCGGCGAACGCGAGCGCGGCGCACGCGGCGATGAGCGCCGCGCAGCGCAGGACGGCGCGCGGCGTGCGGGCGGCGGGGCGTGCCGGACGAGGCGAAGCGGCGATGCTGCGGGCGTTGTGATTCATCGGCGAATACGGAACGGAAGGCGACGTGGGCAATTGACTTGCGCGCGGCGGCGCAAGCCGGACATTGTAGAGAAAATGGCGCGCGCGCAGCGTCGAAATCGGCCGAAGGTCCGCTCGCGCGCGAGGCGGCGCTACAATGTCCGCCATCTCGAACGCATGCGACGGACGCTTTTCAGGATGCGGATATTGCTAGTCGAAGACGATCGGATGATCGCCGAAGGGGTGCGCAAGGCGCTGAAGGCCGACGGCTGCGCGGTCGATTGGGTGCAGGACGGCGAAGCCGCGCTGACCGCGCTGGGCGGCGAGGCGTACGACCTGCTGCTGCTCGATCTCGGGCTGCCGAAGCGCGACGGCATCGACGTGCTGCGCACGCTGCGCGCGCGCGGGCTCGCGCTGCCCGTGCTGATCCTGACCGCGCGCGACGCGGTCGCCGATCGAGTGAGGGGCCTCGACGCGGGTGCGGACGACTATCTCGTCAAGCCGTTCGATCTCGATGAGCTCGCCGCACGGATGCGCGCGCTGATCCGCCGCCAGTCGGGGCGCAGCGAGTCGATGGTCCGCCACGGCGCGCTGACGCTCGATCCGGCGTCGCACCAGGTGACGCTCGACGGCGCGCCCGTCGCGCTGTCCGCGCGCGAATTCGCGCTTCTCGAGGCGCTGCTCGCGCGTCCGGGCGCGGTGCTGTCGAAGAGTCAGCTCGAAGAAAAGATGTATGGCTGGGGCGAGGAGATCGGCAGCAACACCGTCGAAGTCTATATCCACGCGCTGCGCAAGAAGCTCGGCTCGGACCTGATCCGCAACGTCCGGGGCCTCGGCTACATGGTCGTGAAGGAAGCGTAGCGCGTGAGGTCGATTCGCCATCAATTGCTGATCTGGCTGCTCGCGATCGTCGTGGCCGGGGTGGGGCTCGCCGGCTGGATGATCTATCGGCAGGCGCTCGCCGCCGCGAACGAGCTGTTCGACTACCAGTTGCAGCAGATCGCGGCCGCGCTGCCGTCCGAACCGTTCTCGCAGGTGCTCGGCTCGCAGACGAACGGCGACGAAGGGATCGTGATCCAGATCTGGAACCGTAACGGCGTGCTGATGTACTTCTCGCATCCGCGCGCGCCGCTCGCGCCCCGCGCCGAGCTCGGCTTCTCGACCGAGCGCACCGAGCGCGGCGCATGGCGCGTGTACGGCGCGATCGTCGGCGACAACGTCGTGCAGCTCGCGCAGCCGCTGTCGGTGCGCAACCGGCTCGCCGCGAGCGTCGCGCTGCGCACGCTGTGGCCGCTCATCGTGCTGCTGCCGTTCCTCGGCGCGGCCGTCTGGATGATCGTCGGGCGCGGGCTCGCGCCGCTGCAGCGCGTGACCCGCGCGGTCGAGGCGCGCCGGCCCGAGGCGCTCGATCCGCTGCCCGACTGGCCGTTGCCGCTCGAAGTGCGTCCGCTCGTGCGCGCGCTGAATGGGCTGCTCGCGCGGCTGTCCGCCGCGCTCGACACGCAAAAGGCGTTCGTCGCGGATGCCGCGCACGAACTGCGCACGCCGCTCGCGGCCGTGCAGATCCAGGCGCAGCTCGTCGCGCGCGCGCAGGACGATGCGTCGCGGCGCGAGGCGATCGTCGATCTGCAGAGCGGCGTCACGCGTGCGACGCGTCTCGCCGAACAACTGCTCGCGCTCGCGCGCGCTGAACCGGGCGACTCGACGGTGCGCGAGCGCGTCGATCTGCGCGCGATCGTCGAGGAATGCGTCGCCTCGCATGCGCCGATCGCGCAGCGGCGCAACATCGATCTCGGCTTCGAGGAAGTCGAGGACGCGGCCGTGGTCGCCGATCCCGCCGCGCTGCGCGTGATGTTCAACAATCTGCTCGACAATGCCGTGAAGTACACGCCGGCGGGCGGGCGCATCGACGTGTCGCTCTCGCGCGGCGACGGCGCGCGCGCCTGCGTGCAGATCGGCGACAGCGGCCCCGGCATTCCGGCGGGCGAGCGCGAGCGCGTGTTCGATCGCTTCTACCGCGATACGTCCGCGCGGGCGCGCACCGACGTGTCGGGCAGCGGCCTCGGTCTCGCGATCGTCAAGCGGGTGGCCGCGCAGCAGCGCGCGACCGTGACGCTCGGCGAAGCGCCGGCGGGCGGGCTCCTCGTCAGCGTCGCGCTGCCGTGCGCGGCCGAAGCGTGACGGTCGTGCCGGATGCGTGACGAGGCCCATCATTCGCCTCATTGCTTGCCGCTGCGCGCGGCGTTGCCGTGGCGCGGCCGCTGTCCGGCCGATCCGCGCGCCGGGCTCGCCGTGCCCGACGCGGGCCTCGGATTTGCTCCGTTTTCGTCCGTTTAATGGCTCCTGAAACCGATTAAGCCTGCTTTAAGACAGGGGCGCTACGCTTCGAACCGTTAGACGAGGAGAACGATCGATGACTACCCGAATCCTTGCGCGTGGCGCAGTTGCCGTGGCCGTCGCCGCGGCGTTGTCGGCGGGGTATGTGGCGGGCACCCGTCATGCGGAGCCGCCGCAGATCATCACGCCGGCCGTCGCCGCGCTGATGCCGGCCGAAGCGGCCGCGAAGACCGGCATTCCCGACTTTTCCGGGCTGGTCGAGACCTACGGGCCAGCCGTCGTGAACATCAGCGCGAAGCACGTCGTGCCGCGCACCGCGCCGCGCCGCGCGGCGCCGCAGTTGCCGATCGACCCGGACGATCCGTTCTACCAGTTCTTCCGACATTTCTACGGACAGATGCCGGGGATGGGCGGCGGCCAGCAGCAGCCGGATGACCAGCCGAGCACGAGCCTCGGCTCCGGATTCATCATCAGCCCGGACGGGTATATCCTGACTAACGCGCACGTGATCGACGGTGCGAACGTCGTCACCGTGAAGCTCACCGACAAGCGCGAGTACAAGGCGAAGGTCGTCGGCGTCGACAAGCAGTCGGACGTCGCGGTGCTGAAGATCGATGCGTCGAGCCTGCCGACCGTGAAGATCGGCGATCCGGCGCAAAGCAAGGTCGGCCAGTGGGTCGTCGCGATCGGCTCGCCGTACGGGTTCGACAACACGGTCACGTCGGGCATCATCAGCGCAAAGTCGCGCGCGCTGCCCGACGAGAACTACACGCCGTTCATCCAGACCGACGTGCCGGTGAACCCAGGCAACTCGGGCGGTCCGCTCTTCAACCTGAACGGCGAGGTGATCGGCATCAACTCGATGATCTACTCGCAGACGGGCGGCTTCCAGGGGCTGTCGTTCGCGATCCCGATCAACGAGGCGATGAAGGTGAAGGACGAGCTCGTGAAGACGGGCCACGTGAGCCGCGGCCGGCTCGGCGTCGCCGTGCAGGGGCTCAACCAGACGCTCGCGAGCTCGTTCGGTCTGCAAAAGCCCGACGGCGCGCTCGTCAGCTCGGTCGATCCGAAGGGGCCGGCCGCGAAGGCGGGGCTGCAGCCGGGCGACGTGATCCTGTCGGTCGACGGTGTGCCCGTGCAGGATTCGACGACGCTGCCCGCGCAGATCGCGAGCATGAAGCCCGGAACGAAGGCCGATCTGCAGGTTTGGCGCGACAAGTCGAAGAAGACCGTGTCGGTGACACTCGCGTCGCTGACCGACGGCCAGGCGAAGGTGGGCGTCGACGAGCCCGTCGAGCAAGGGCGTCTCGGCGTCGCGGTGCGGCCGCTTTCGCCGCGCGAGCGCAACGGCTCGTCGCTCACGCACGGCCTCGTCGTCCAGCAGTCGACGGGTCCCGCCGCGAGCGCGGGCATTCAGCCGGGCGACGTGATCCTCGCGGTGAATGGCCGGCCGGTCACGAGCGCGGAACAATTGCGCGATGCGGTCAAGCGCGCGGGCAACAGCCTTGCGCTGCTGATCCAGCGCGACGACGCCCAGATCTTCGTGCCGGTCGATCTGGGCTGAGCCGGGGTCGATCCCGGCGTGGCGGGCGGGCCGGCTCGGCGGCTTGGCGGCTGCCTCCCGCCGCTTGCCGTCGTCCGTCGCCGCCGGTCGTCCATACCGACCTCCGTTATCCGGCGGACAGATTCAAGGAGCGAATCATGCGACAGCCAACCGTTTCCAAGTACCTGATTGCGGCGGCGCTGGCCTTCGGCCTCGCGGGTGCCGCGCGTGCGCAGCCCGGCTTGCCGGACGTGCAGCAGCAAGGCGACGTCAGCTTCGTGTCGGGCGGGGTGGGGCAGGACGAATCCACCGCGTTCCGGCGTGGCGAAAGCAGTTGGCCGCTCGCGCTGCGTTTCACGGGCGCGGGCGGCGAGTATCTCGCCGATGTCCACGTGTCCGTGCTCGATGCGCACGGCGGCGAAGTGCTGAAGACCGATGCGCGCGGCCCCTACATGCTCGTCAAGCTGCAGCCGGGGCGCTACACCGTGCATGCGAGCTACAACGGCAATGAGCAAACCCATGCGGTCACGGTGCCGGCGAAGGGCGGCGTGAAGGCGGCGTTCTCGTGGAAGGCGCAGTGACCCCGCTGCGACGATGACGCCGCGCAATTTGCGGCGGTTTGGCCGATAATGCAACTATAAGCGGCGTTTCGCCGCGGCCATGCTTATTTCCGGCCGGCGCGTGCGCGCGGTGGCCGTAGGGGAAACCGATGTCCGACGCCGCAGGTCATCGCATCGAAATCGAGCAGAATCGTCATCGCGTTCGCGTGATCCACCAGGGGATCACCTATGCCGATTCGCAAGCCGCCTATACGCTGAAGGAATCGGGCCTGCCCCACGTCCAATATCTGCCGCGCGGCGACGTCAACATGTCGCGGCTCACGCCGTCCGACCACGTGACGTATTGCGAGCAAAAGGGGCAGGCGACCTATTTTCATCTGCATACCGAAGAAGGCGTCATTGAGAACGCCGCGTGGAGTTACGAGGCGCCGCTGAAGGTCGCGGACGCGATCCGGCAATATGTCGCGTTCGATGCCGCGTGCGTCGACCGCATCGACGTGACGTCCTGACGCGGCAGTTCATCGGGGGAGGCGATCATGGAACTGAACGACGCGTTGTTCATCCCGCTCGCGCCGTCCGTCGTCCGGGACGCGCTGCAGGATCTCGCGCTCGTGCGCGCGAGCCTCGATCATTGCGAGTCGTTTTCGCGGCTGGCGCGCGGCGAGTACGCACTCGCGCTGACGGTGCCGCTCGGCCCGTTGCGCGCGCATTACGACGTGCGCGCGCACGTCGTCAGCGAGCGCAGCGACGAACCGGAGCACACGAGACGCACGCTGAACTTCCGGGCCCGCGCAGACGGCATCGGCGCGCTGCGCGGGCAGATCGACGTCGTGCTCGCGCCGGCCGACGACGCAACGGACGCGGGCCGCGGCGTCCCCGCGACGCGCGTCGAATACGCGGTGTGGGCGACGGCGTCCGGCCCGCTCGCCGAACTGCCGGGCCGCCAGATCCAGAACGCGCTGCACGAGCTCGCGGACGATTTCTTCACCGAGTTCTGCGCGGTCGTGCAGGCGAAGCACGGGCTTGCGCCGAACCGCGCGCGAGATGGCGCGCCGCAGCGGCATCATGTGTTCCTGCGGCCCGCGGGATTCAAGGGCGTCGCGCGCCGCGCCCACGCGCAGCACCTGGGCGGCGCGCTGACCGGGCGCGCGGCGAGCGCGCTCCACCATCGCGAATCGAACCCGGTGCCGTTGTGGGCGTGGGCCGCGATGATCGTCTTCGTCGCGCTGCTGCTCTATGCGGCGCGCTGGTTCAACGGCGGCTGAGCCGCGCGGCTTTTGCCGCGATGCCGCTTGCCGGGCACGGCGCCTCGCCCGGCAAGCCGTATCGTGGACTTTCCGATTTCCCTTCCGATTCGCCGCTGAATAGCGGCCGTTCATCGTGGTGCGGGCTCGATCCGGGCGCGCGGCCGCCTCAGTCGTCTTTGCGCATCGCGGGGCTCGTGCGCAGCATGTCGAAGCAGCCGTCTACGAGCTTTTCCGCGTGCCGCTCCGCATCGATCTCGCCCGGCAGCATCAGCATGTCGCGCACGAAGCCGCTGACGAGCGTATGCAGCATCAGCGTCGCGCGCCACGTATCGAGATCCGCCGGCAACTGGCCGTTCGCGACGCCTTGTGCGAGATCCGCTTCGATGTTGCGCAGCGCGTCGCGCATCCCTTCGCGGTTGCGCTGCAGGAGCGGTCCCATGTCCGCGACATACTCGCACTTCATGAACAGGATGCTGAACACGCGCCGCAGTTGCGGATCGCGTGCGACGCCGAGCAGGCACCAGATCAGGATTTCGCGGATCCGGCCGAGCGGATCGGCGTGCGGCGCGTCCGTGCTGGCTTTCAGCTCGTCGATCGGCAAGAGCACGCGGTCGAACATCGCGTCGAAGAGTTCGCTCTTGCTCGCGAAGTGCCAATAGATCGCGCCGCGCGTGACGCCCGCGTGCTGGGCAATGTCGGCGAGCGACGTGTGCGACACGCCTTTTTCGAAGAAGACGTGCTCGGCGGCGTCGAGGATGCGGTCGCGCGTCGCGAGCGCTTCCTCCTTCGTGCGTCTGGCCATTCAGGAGCTCATCGTATGCAAGGTCGAGGTCATTGCGTGAATAATAAGGGTTGCATCATGAGCGCCGCACGTGGGTCGCCCCGTTCGACCTGCTGTAAACCTTGGTAATGTGTAAGAAATTGTGCAGTGCATGAAGGACTTTTACATACATTCGTGAATGTATATACAATGCCAGCTTACGGCCGAATGGCCTTCGAGGCAATCAGTTAATATCCGTCTCTGCTGATTTCCCTCCTCATTGTTGTTCCGCGCGTAGCGCGCGGCGGCATCCCGGCACGGCAGTCGCGTGCCGCCGTTGTATCCGCAGTCAAGCAATTCAGTTGTCCGATCCGCGCCGCAAGGCGCGTTCGTGTTGTGTCCTCGAGGGCCGGCACTTATTTCATCTAGTTACAAACGAGGTCGCTCCATGCGCGTCGAACGGGTTCCATACCGCTTAATCACTGTCGCGACGGCTGCCGTTTTCCTGGCCGCGTGCGGAAAAAAAGAATCGGCTCCGCCCCCTCAAACGCCGGAAGTCGGCGTCGTCACCGTCCAGCCGCAATCCGTGCCGGTCGTCTCCGAACTGCCGGGCCGCACGAGCGCGTACCTCGTCGCGCAGGTGCGGGCGCGGGTCGACGGCATCGTGCTGCGGCGCGAGTTCACGGAAGGCAGCGACGTCAAGGCCGGCCAGCGTCTCTACAAGATCGACCCCGCGCCGTACATCGCGTCGTTGAACAGCGCGAAGGCGACGCTCGCGAAGGCGCAGGCGAACCTCGCGACGCAGAACGCGCTCGTCGCGCGCTACAAGGTGCTCGTGGCCGCGAACGCGGTCAGCAAGCAGCAATACGACGACGCGGTCGCCGCGCAAGGGCAGGCGTCCGCCGACGTCGCGTCCGGCAAGGCCGCGGTCGAGACCGCGCAGATCAACCTCGGCTACACCGACGTGGTGTCGCCGATCTCGGGCCGCGTCGGCATCTCGCAGGTCACGCCGGGCGCTTACGTGCAGGCGAGCCAGGCGACGCTGATGTCGACCGTCCAGCAGCTCGATCCGGTGTACGTCGACCTCACGCAGTCGAGCCTCGAGGGCCTCAAGCTGCGTCAGGACATCCAGAGCGGGCGCATCAAGACGGAAGGTCCGGGCGCGGCGAAGGTCACGCTGATCCTCGAAGACGGCAAGCCGTATTCGGAGCCGGGCAAGCTGCAGTTCAGCGACGTGACGGTCGACCAGACGACGGGCTCGGTCACGATCCGTGCGATTTTCCCGAACAAGCAGCGCGTGCTGCTGCCGGGCATGTTCGTGCGCGCGCGCATCGAAGAGGGTGTCAACGACAACGCGTTCCTCGTCCCGCAAATCGGCGTCACGCACGATCCGAAGGGCCAGGCGATCTCGATGATCGTCGACGCGAAGGGCAAGGTCGAGCCGCGCGTCCTCACGACGAGCGGCATGCAAGGCCAGTACTGGGTCATCGAAGGCGGCCTGCAGGCGGGCGACCGCGTGATCGTGCAGGGCATCGACAAGGTGCGTCCGGGCATGACGGTGAAGACCGCCGCTGCGCAACTGCCGGCCGCGGCCAACGCGTCGTCGGGGGCGTCGCCCGCCGGCGCCGCGCCGGCTCAGGCCGCGGCAGCGAGCGCGGCCGCATCGGGCGCCGCGCCGTCGAGCACGGCCGCGAGTGCCGCCGCAGCGTCGAGCGCGCAATAACAGGGGGCCTGTTTCATGGCAAAGTTTTTTATCGATCGCCCGATCTTCGCATGGGTGATCGCCATCATCCTGATGCTGGCCGGTATCGCGGCGATCTTCACGCTGCCGATCGCCCAGTATCCGACGATCGCGCCTCCGTCGATCCAGATCACCGCGAACTATCCGGGCGCTTCGGCGAAGACCGTGGAAGACACGGTCACGCAGGTGATCGAGCAGCAGATGAGCGGTCTCGACAACTTCCTGTACATGTCGTCGACGAGTGACGATTCGGGCAACGCGACGATCACGATCACGTTCTCGCCGGGTACGAACCCGGACATCGCGCAGGTCCAGGTGCAGAACAAGCTGTCGCTCGCAACGCCGATCCTGCCGCAGGTGGTTCAGCAGCTCGGCCTGTCGGTGACGAAGTCGAGCAGCAGCTTCTTGCTCGTGCTCGCCTTCAACTCCGAAGACGGCAGCATGAACAAGTACGACCTGGCGAACTACGTCGCGTCGCACGTGAAGGACCCGATCAGCCGGATCAACGGCGTCGGCACCGTCACGCTGTTCGGCTCGCAGTACGCGATGCGGATCTGGCTCGATCCGACGAAGCTGACGAACTACGGGCTCACGCCCGTCGACGTGACGACCGCGATCACCGCGCAGAACGTGCAGATCGCGGGCGGCCAGCTGGGCGGCACGCCCGCCGTGCCGGGCACCGTGCTGCAGGCGACGATCACCGAGGCGACGCTTTTGCAGACGCCCGAGCAGTTCGGCAACATCCTGCTGAAGGTGAATCAGGACGGCTCGCAGGTGCGCCTGAAGGATGTCGCGCAGATCGGCCTCGGCGGCGAAACGTATAACTTCGACACGAAGTACAACGGCCAGCCGACCGCGGCGCTGGGCATCCAGCTCGCGACGAACGCGAACGCGCTCGCGACCGCGAAGGCGGTGCGCGCGAAGATCGACGAGCTGTCGAAGTACTTCCCGCACGGCCTCGTCGTCAAGTATCCGTACGACACGACGCCGTTCGTGCGCCTGTCGATCGAAGAAGTGGTGAAGACGCTGCTCGAGGGTATCGTCCTCGTGTTCCTCGTGATGTATCTGTTCCTGCAGAACCTGCGGGCGACGATCATCCCGACGATCGCGGTGCCGGTCGTGCTGCTCGGCACGTTCGCGATCATGTCGATGGTCGGCTTCTCGATCAACGTGCTGTCGATGTTCGGATTGGTGCTCGCGATCGGTCTGCTGGTGGACGACGCGATCGTCGTGGTCGAGAACGTCGAGCGGGTGATGGCGGAAGAGGGCTTGCCGCCGAAGGAAGCGACGCGCAAGGCGATGGGCCAGATCACGGGTGCGCTCGTCGGCGTCGCGCTCGTGCTGTCGGCGGTGTTCGTGCCGGTCGCGTTCTCCGGCGGTTCGGTCGGCGCGATCTATCGTCAGTTCTCGCTGACGATCGTGTCGGCGATGGTGCTGTCCGTGCTCGTCGCGTTGATTCTGACGCCGGCGTTGTGCGCGACGATCCTCAAGCCGATCCCGCAAGGGCACCACGAGGAGAAGACGGGCTTCTTCGGCTGGTTCAACCGGAACTTCAATGCGAGCCGCGACAAGTATCACGTGGGCGTTCACCATGTGATCAAGCGCTCGGGCCGTTGGCTCATCATCTATCTCGCGGTGATCGTCGCGGTCGGCCTGCTGTTCGTGCGTCTGCCGAAGTCGTTCCTGCCCGACGAAGACCAGGGTCTCATGTTCGTGATCGTCCAGACGCCGTCGGGCTCGACGCAGGAGACGACCGAGCGCACGCTCGCCAACATCTCCGACTACCTGCTGACGAAGGAAAAGGACATCGTCGAATCCGCGTTCACGGTGAACGGCTTCAGCTTCGCGGGCCGCGGCCAGAACTCGGGTCTCGTGTTCGTCAAGCTGAAGGACTATTCGCAGCGGCAGAGCTCGGACCAGAAGGTGCAGGCGCTGATCGGCCGGATGTTCGGGCGCTACGCGGGCTACAAGGACGCGCTCGTGATTCCGTTCAACCCGCCGTCGATTCCTGAGCTCGGCACGGCAGCCGGCTTCGACTTCGAGCTGACCGACAACGCGGGTCTCGGCCACGATGCGCTGATGGCGGCGCGCAACCAGTTGCTCGGAATGGCGGCGAAGGATGCGACGCTGCGAGGCGTGCGTCCGAACGGCCTGAACGATACGCCGCAGTACAAGGTCGACATCGATCGCGAGAAGGCGAACGCGCTTGGCGTGACGCCGTCGGCCATCGACCAGACGTTCTCGATCGCCTGGGCGTCGAGCTACGTGAACAACTTCCTCGACACCGACGGCCGGATCAAGAAGGTGTACGTGCAGGCGGATGCGCCGTTCCGCATGACGCCGGACGACATGAACATCTGGTACGTGCGCAACGGTTCGGGCGGGATGGTGCCGTTCTCGGCGTTCTCGACCGGCCACTGGACCTACGGTTCGCCGAAGCTCGAGCGCTACAACGGCATTTCGGCGATGGAAATCCAGGGCCAGGCCGCGCCGGGCAAGAGTACCGGCCAGGCGATGACGGCGATGGAATCGCTCGCGAAAAAGCTGCCGAACGGCATCGGCTATTCGTGGACGGGGCTGTCGTTCCAGGAAATCCAGTCGGGTTCGCAGGCGCCGATCCTGTATGCGATCTCGATCCTCGTCGTGTTCCTGTGTCTCGCGGCGCTGTACGAGAGCTGGTCGATTCCGTTCTCGGTGATCATGGTCGTGCCGCTCGGCGTGATCGGCGCGCTGCTCGCCGCGACGCTGCGCGGGCTCGAGAACGACGTGTTCTTCCAGGTCGGTCTGTTGACGACCGTCGGTCTGTCCGCGAAGAACGCGATTCTGATCGTCGAATTCGCGCGCGAGCTGCAGCAGTCGGAGAAGATGGGGCCGATCGAGGCGGCGCTCGAAGCGGCGCGGCTGCGGTTGCGTCCGATTCTGATGACGTCGCTCGCGTTCATTCTCGGCGTGCTGCCGCTCGCGATCAGCAACGGCGCCGGCTCGGCGAGCCAGCACGCGATCGGCACCGGCGTGATCGGCGGGATGATCACCGCGACGTTCCTTGCGATCTTCATGATCCCGATGTTCTTCGTGAAGGTGCGGGCGGTGTTCAGCGGCGAGAAGGAAGATGCCGACGAAGCACTGCGCCTCGCGCATGAGCACATGCATCGTGACGAAAAGCCGGAGCACGGCGACGACGCTGGCAAGAAGGAATAAGTGATGAAGCGAAAACATGCTTTGACTGCACTCGCAGTCGCACTGCTCGCGACGGGCTGCACGCTCGCGCCGCGCTACGAGCGTCCGGCCGCGCCCGTGTCGGGCGCGTTCCCGACCGACGGCGTCTACGCCACGCAGCCGGGCGCCGCGTCCGGCGCGCGCAGCGCGAACGGCCAGGCGGCCGTCGACATC
>NZ_LOWC01000161.1:0-573 GCF_001522845.1 Burkholderia sp. BDU5
GAGGATGTCGCGAAGACGGTGCTGTTCCTGTCGGCGTTCCCGAGCGCGGCGCTGACCGGCCAGTCGTTCATCGTCAGCCATGGGTGGTTCATGCAGTAAGGGGGCTAGGCGAGCGCCGAGCCGCAGCGTCGTCTCGCCTCGTCTTGACCGTTCGGCCGCTCGAAGTCGGTGAGGCCCGTACTGCTGTTACGGCGCGTTCAATTTGAGGTCGAAGATGGGGTATTCATCTCGCGTCCGGCGAGAGCGATTTTCGGAGGTGTCAGGAATTTTGTGTGCTGAGGTCGGTTAAAGATCTCAGCTGATGGCGGCGGTGAATCGCTCGCCGAACAGGATGGCGAACTGATTGACTGCTTGCCGCCAGGTAATAGGTGGCATCTTCCAATCCTTTTCGATGTTGCGCAAGGCCAAGTACAGCAATTTGCTGGCGGCTTCGTCGCTTGGGAAGTGACCGCGATTCTTGACGATCTTACGCAACTGCATGTGCATGCTCTCAATCGGTAAGCACCTCGCGAAGGCCGTTCGCAATGCGAAGCGCACGTGAGGCATGATTGGGTATCGGTCGCTCGGGTTCGC
>NZ_LOWC01000162.1:0-5311 GCF_001522845.1 Burkholderia sp. BDU5
TTCCCGATTACGGCGGGGGTGGCGCCATTACGCCGATCATCGGCTGGCGCCTTTACGGCGATCCTGGGGTGGCGCCACTACGGCGATCATCCGCTGGCTCCATTACGCCGATCCTGAGGTGGCGCCAATACGCCGATCCCGGTTTGGCTCCATAGCGGCGATCATTGACAAGTGGGTTTCGAGAGAACGCGCAGGTGGCCCGTTCCCATTAGAAAATTCCGGTATGAACGAATTGCGACATCCCATGCCGCGCGAGCGACCTCTGGTCCGGCTTCCACAACATTTCCGTCTTTGTCGACTACTGCGAGCGTAGCCGGCTCCCCCGTGGCGGTGGTGACGCTCAGTCCTTTGTAGCTGATAGCAGATATCTCAAAGTTGGTTTGCTCTCTCATTTCTGAGGCCCCATTCCATGCAAACCATTCGCGAGGCGGCTCTGGATCATCAGTTCGAGTCGCGACACTTCGAGGTCGATGCTCTGGCGGAACAGGCGCAGGAATCGCAACGTGCGGGTATCCGACCCAAGCAGCGAGTCGACGGAAATCTCAAGCGAGCGGAGATGCGGGAACGAGACGGCGACGTGACGTTCCGCGTCTCGCGTGACGATCGTGTGGAGTTCGGGGCGCGTGTGCGCGGATCCGGCAGGCACGGCGGATCGCGACGCATGTCGAGGCGCGAGTGTGCTGCCGGCATCGTTCGAATAGGTGCCGTCCGCCTGCTTGCAGGGGACCGACAGCGGCGGGGCCGCGTCCGATCCCGTCAGCCAGTACAGGAAACGCAGGTCGTGCGGGCGCGGTTGGCGGCGCAGCCATCCGCCCCGCGCGAGCTTGTCAATGCACTGCGCAGCCGCGCCCGGCATGTCGGCGAAATGGGCCGTGCAGACCTCGTCGGACGTCATCGCGTGCGTGGCGTGCCTGAACACGGTCAGGATTCGAGCCGTCAAGTCGGCCCGTTGAGCGGGCGTGAGGTCGACATATGGATTGAGTCGGCGCGGAGCCGCGTTCGGGAGGGCGTTGTCGATCACGATGTCTCCCTGATCCTGAACGCGCGCGGCTTCTTCGGGCGGGAGTGCTTTTCCGGCGCGGCGTGTGTCGCGGCGCGAAGGCGCTTGATCGCGTCCGCACACGTGGGTTCGTCTGGAATCGAGATCTGCTTCGCGGCAATGGTGTTGCCGTCCATGATCAGGTACTCGATATAGACGCCGTCCACGAGTGGCCGGCGCATGACGACATGCTTGCCGACGAGGATCGGCGACGTCGGAAGCTGGCGATCGCGTTCGTAACGGGCGACGGTCCGGGGCGACAGCGTGTCCCGGCGCGGGATGCCCGCGTGCTATGCAGCGTTGATTCTGTGCATGGCTTCATCTCCTTTACGCCGAGTGCGCAAGCCGTCCTCGGCGCGTGAACGTCAGACGTTGGCGTGAAAGGTGGTGGGCTTGTCAGCGACGGGGCCGTTATCCAGCACGTTCGCCGCGATGATCAGGGCGGCGGCGGCAAAGACGCACTTGAACAGCAATGACTTTTCCAAGTTGCTTTGGCGGGCGGGTTCGGAGGGCGTAACGCGCGGGGCTTGCTCGTCACGGAGCCATTTCCGGCGTGCTTCTGCGTTGCGCGCGAGCAGGTGCAGTTGTGTTGCGAACGCCCGTATCAGCTCGCATGCGGCGTTGCTGCGCTCGCGTACCGGATCAAAGTCGCCCCGGAGCAGGCCGGACGGCTGTTCGTCTCCCTGATCTCCACTTTCCCCGATCGCGTTGCGCTGTTCATCGAACGCGCCGCGTTGTCCTGCGCGGCGCTGCCGACGAAGGGCGAGCGCCACGCGTTCCGAAATCAAATCCTGGGCCGTCTCAGTGCGGCGGATCTCGCGATGTTCGATGAATTGATGTCAGCCGAATGGCATCGCCTGCGTGCCAAACGGATTACTGGAGGTGCGAATTGAATACGAGCGAAACAAGCGGCGGCTTGCGTCGCCGAGCATCCCGCTACCGGCTCTCGCCGTCCGGGCAACAGATCTACATCGCTGGGCGGGCGCGTTGGCGGAACTACCTGCACCAGTTGGCGCACGATCGTCGCATGGCCGAGCTGGCCGGCATGTACGTATCGGACGCGCGGTGACGGACGGGAGACAGCGGTGGAAAAGGATCACAACGCATACAGGAGGGTTTATGCAAAAGGGTATTTCGACGGTCTCAAAGCGGCGGGGGCAGGCTTGAACCCCGGCCGCCAGCAATCCATTCTGCGCGGTATGCCGTCCGTCGCGCAGAAGGTCTTCGAGTTCGTGCCGATTCAAGAATCGTGGACGACCAAGCAGATCGTGGCGCAGGTGAAAGCCACGACCAAGGCGCAAATCGATTCGCGAACGGCGGACAACTGCCTCGCGCGGTTGAGAGATGCCGGGCTCGTCCGCGAGGTGACGCGTGGCGAATTTCGACGCGTCCGGCTCACGACGTCGTGTGCCTCGGCCGATACGGGCGATGAGGCGGAGCCGGACACTCACGCGCGCGCGAGTGAAGCGCCTGGCAAGCGCGATAGCAGCGCATCGCCGATCGATTTGCTGTCGGGCATCGCGAACCGTCTGACAGCGACCGTGGAATCGATACGCGAGATCGCCGTCGAGATCGAAACCGCCGCGCTCGTGATCGAGGAGCAGCAGGCGGCGAACGGGCGCGAGGCCGACAAGCTGCGCCAGTTGCAAGCGCTGCTCAAGACACTGTAGCGACGCTAGCCAAGTTGCTTTGCGTTCGCTGCATCTCATCTTCTTTTTCCCATTTCTTTCCCCTCGCCGTGCGTTCGGATTCGCGCGCGAGGGACTGCTTTCAAGAGGTGAATATTCTATGTCGACGCTCGATCAAATCGTCCAGCAGCTCCGAAACACGATGCGAACTGGTGGGCGTCGCTGCTCGTGTCGATTCTGACGGGCGGCTACATCTGCCTTCAGTGCTACTACCTGATCAGGAACAAGGGCCGTCGAGGTGGCAAGCATGGTTAAGGTGCCGAAGAAGACGCTCGCCGGCGTCGTCGGTGCGATCGCGGCCGGCGTGCTGACGGTGATCGTGCCGAAGTTCGAAGGCGTCAAGCTGGCGGGCTATCTCGATCCGGTCGGCATTCCGACGAAGTGCATGGGCGACACGCGCGACGTTGTCGTCGGCCAGGCGTACAGCGAAGCCGAGTGCCGCGCGTCGCTCGAAACGCAACTGATTGCGCACGCCGAACCCGTGCTGCGTTGCACGCCGGGGCTGAAAGATCGTCCGTATCAGCTCGCGGTGGCGGTGAGCTTTGCATACAACGTCGGCGCGAACGCGTACTGCAACAGCACGACGGCGAAGCGCTTCAACACGGGCGACCTGCGCGGCGGGTGCCGCGCGATCAACGAGGCCGACGACGGCCGCCCGCAATGGGTAACGGCGCGGGGCCGGGTGTTGCCCGGCTTGGTGAAGCGGCGGGCGGAAGAGCGCGCGATCTGCGAGCGGGGGCTGTGATGCCGAAAGCAACTCCGTATCTGCTGGCTGCACTGCTCGGCATGGCGGTCGGCGCTGGCGGCGAGCACCTGATCGCTGCACGCCGGCTTGCCGACGAGCAGGCCGCGCGAGCGCTCGACGCGCAACGGCATGCCGAAGCGTTGGGCGCGATCTCGCGCGCCGCGCTCGACGCCGAGCAGCGCGCGATCGCCGCGCACGAGGCAGCCGCGTCGGCGGTGGCCGCCGTTGACCAACGAACCATGAAGGAGAGGATCGACCATGAAGCAGAGAATCGCAGCCTGCGGGCTGCTCTTGCCGCTGGTACTGAGCGGCTGCGCGTCGCCGTTCGAAACTGCACGGCAGCCGATCGTGACGGTCTGTCCGGCGCTTCCAGCGCCGCCGGCGTGGGCGATGGTGCCGCCGCCTACGCTGACGTCGACGCAGCGGTTGCGGAACGCGTTTTTGCCGTCGCCGGAGACGATCAGCGCGAGATCGACAAACTGACGGCTCTACGGGGCTACGTGTGTGCGGTGCGGCCCGAGACGCCGGGCTGCGATCAGAAGTAACGAGAAACAGGGCGACCGGCGTGCGTGCGGGAACACGCGTGCCGGTCGCCTTTCCACTGATAGCGCCAGTGAATCGGCCAAGGCCCTGCTACCTACCGGTAGGCGGGGCGGATTCTACACCAAGTTTAAAAACGGCTTTCACAATGGCAAATCCCATCATTCCTTGGATCGGCGGCAAGCGTCGACTCGCGGAACACATTATCCCGCGCTTTCCGAAGCACGAGTGTTACGTCGAGGTTTTCGCAGGCGGGGCTGCGCTTTACTTCATGCGACCGCCGGCCAAGGTCGAGGTGATCAACGATATCAACGGCGAGTTGGTGAACCTGTATCGCGTCGTTCAGCACCACCTCGAAGAGTTCGTACGTCAGTTCAAATGGGCGCTGACGAGCCGGCAGGTGTTCGAATGGCTGAAGCACACGGTCCCGGAAACCCTCACCGATATTCAGCGTGCGGCGCGCTTTTACTATCTTCAGAAAAGTTGCTTTGGCGGCAAGCTCGAAGGGCAGACGTTCGGAACACGGACGGAGCATCCGCCCGGCCTGAATCTGTTGCGCATCGAGGAGGAGCTATCGGCAGCGCACATTCGCCTTGCGAATGCGTACATCGAGCGGCTCGATTGGGCGACCTGCATCGATCGTTACGATCGGCCGCACACGCTGTTCTATGTCGACCCGCCGTACTTCGAGACTGAAGGGTACGGCGTTGCGTTCCCTTTCGCGGAGTACGAGAAGATGGCCGAGCGGCTGCGGTCGATCAAGGGGCGCGCGATCGTCAGCCTCAACGACCATCCGGAGATCCGGCGCGTGTTTGCCGGCTTCCACATCGAGAGCGTGCCGATTCAGTACACGATAGGCGGTGGGAAGGGCGTCGAGCGCCGCGAACTGATTATTTTTAGCTGGGACGACGCGGCACAGCCGGTTGGATTGTTCTGACGCGGTAGAGATCGACCTGCCGTCAGGAGGGCGGCAGGTCGGGTACTGCATGGGCCGATTGACTGCATGCGGAAGGACCAGACGTTACAAATCCTTCCACCGCGAAAGATACGACAAAATCGGTGGTCGCTGCATGTCAATCTTGGTTAAATGTGCCCCGTACGGCGCGCCTTCCCCCTGTCGTTTTCATGTTGCAGTCGTCGAATTTGGTACCCTCTGACCAGAAATCGGCGGTTTGCCCGTCGCGACACGCGGCCCGATCGCCTGAATCCAATACGTATTCAATAAGAATTGAGAGGGCGGTTGTGTCATTAAATGGAACACTACGCAGTTTCGCGGCGGGGGCCGTCGACTGGAACAAT
>NZ_LOWC01000163.1:0-768 GCF_001522845.1 Burkholderia sp. BDU5
ACGATTCCCGCCGACGGCGAGGTGATCGAAGGCGTCGCGTCGGTCGACGAATCGGCGATCACCGGCGAATCGGCGCCCGTGATCCGCGAATCGGGCGGCGACTTCTCGTCGGTGACGGGCGGCACGCGCGTCTTGTCCGACTGGATCGTCGTCCAGGTGACGGCGAACCCGGGCGAGGCGTTCCTCGACCGGATGATCGCGATGGTCGAAGGCGCGAAGCGCAAGAAGACGCCGAACGAGATCGCGCTCACGATCCTGCTCGTCGCGCTGACGATCGTGATGCTGCTCGCGACCGCGACGCTGCTGCCGTTCTCGATGTTCTCCGTCGAAGCGATGAAGGCGGGCCACGTCGTGACGATCACCGCGCTCGTCGCGCTGCTCGTGTGCCTGATCCCGACGACGATCGGCGGCCTCTTGTCCGCGATCGGCGTCGCCGGAATGAGCCGGATGATGCAGGCGAACGTGATCGCGACGTCGGGCCGTGCAGTGGAGGCAGCGGGCGACGTCGACGTGCTGCTGCTCGACAAGACGGGCACGATCACGCTCGGCAACCGCCAGGCTTCGGCGTTCTATCCGGTATCGACCGTGACCGAGGAAGCATTCGCCGATGCCGCGCAGTTGGCTTCGCTGTCGGACGAGACGCCGGAAGGCCGCAGCATCGTCGTCCTGGCAAAGCAGCGCTTCAACATTCGCCAGCGCGACATGGCCGCGCTGCATGCGGTGTTCCTGTCGTTCTCCGCGCAGACGCGGATGAGCGGCGTCGATCTG
>NZ_LOWC01000164.1:0-58630 GCF_001522845.1 Burkholderia sp. BDU5
TCCGCTTGCGTCAGGCGCTTCTCCTGCCAGTCCGTGTAGACCTCTTCGAATCTCATCTTCCGGGTTTCCTGTAACCACCGTGCCCGGCTTACGGGTGGCTTCATGCCGCACCCAAAAACCGGACAGATTACGTGCTACAGACCCGGACAATTCATTTGCTCGCGACACAAGATGCGGCCCGCGCTTGCCACTCATTTTATTTTGTTGTTATAATTCCCGGTTTCTGAGCCTGTCATACGCATTGATACGCATTGCGTGGCGTCGCCAAGCATCGTTTCGCAGTCAAGCGTGCCGGCCGGCCTCGGTTAAACCGACGTTTTTTTGCGCTCCCGGGCAATCGCTCCCGGGAGTCGAATCGAAAAGCAGCGCTTGGCCGTCAGGCTCCAAGCTCTGGAAACAGGACAGGATAAGGAACCGTCATGGCTAACTCCGCACAAGCACGCAAGCGCGCCCGCCAGGCAGCGAAGGCAAACTCGCACAACTCGGCGCTGCGCTCGAAATTCCGCACCGCGATCAAGGCCGTCCGCAAGGCGATCGACGCTGGCGATCACGCCAAGGCCGCCGAAGTCTTCAAGGCCTCGACGAAGACGATCGACACGATTGCCGACAAGAAGATTGTTCACAAGAACAAGGCCGCTCGCCACAAGAGCCGCCTCGCCGCAGCCGTCAAGGGCCTGCAAGCGCAAGCTGCGCAGTAAATCCGGCGCGCCCGCGAAGCGGGCGCCCTGTTTCCTCTGCGATCGACAAAAAAGCCCGCTTCATGCGGGCTTTTTTGCTGGGTCTTCGGGGGACATTTCGACGGCCATCTCTCGACGCCTCCTTTCGATGCCTCAATTGTCGGCTTTGCCGGGCTGCCGCCCGAGCGATCCGATGCCACCGCCTCATCGCGTCACTTCTGCGCCCTGTCGTAATCAGGCAGTTCGCACGCCTCGGTGACGACGAGGTTGTTGTCCTTCGCGAAATTCATCACGAAATCGAATGCCATCGGCTCGATGTCGCGCAGCCGGGCATCGACGATCACGCATTTGAGGTCGCCGAGCAGCGTCGGCCGCACGTAGCGCGAATACTGAAGGCGGGCATTGGGCCCACTCGCTCCCGGGCCGTAGCACGACATCACGCCAGCCAGGCGTTCGGACCAATCGCTCGGCCGAAACTTCTTCCCATCTTTCGTGATGCCCTGAATGAAATATTCGGTCGGGAGAGTTTCAGCCATGAGGGTACCCAAGTGACGGCCCAGCAGTGCGCAGGCGAAGCTTCGCCTGCGTACTTCGAACACAATGGAAGCGGTTTCGCGGCGGCCCGCGACGAGCCCGCCTGAACGAGCGTTCCGGCTTGCGGCGCATCGCGCGCAGGCAAGCCGCCGCCCTCGCCGATTGTGTCCCGCAGACCAAGCATGAACCTTGCCCGCCGGGCTTGAGAAAACTTCGAAATTATACCGCAGCGCGCCATCGCGCGTCGTGTCGAACGCATGCCGGAAACCGGAAGCGCACCGTCCCGCGCGGCGGGCGGCGACGGCGCGCGGCAGCGGCTCGTCAAAGCGGAAAAAATCCTTTATGCTGCATCGAGTTATCACATCCGACGGCGGCGCCGTCCGGCGCGTTCTCCGCCGGGTGAGTCCGCCGCGTTTCGTTTCATGATCGCCAAAACCATTCGTCACTACCTGCAGTTCAAGGATTTCTCGCTGGAAGACTACGAGTACGTGCTCGAACGCACGGGTATCCTGAAGCGCAAATTCAAGAACTACGAGACCTATCACCCGCTGCACGACCGCACGCTCGCGATGATCTTCGAGAAGAGTTCGACACGTACGCGCCTGTCGTTCGAAGCCGGGATCTTCCAGTTGGGCGGCCATGCCGTGTTCATGAGCACGCGCGACACGCAGCTCGGCCGCGGCGAGCCCGTCGAGGATTCGGCGCAGGTGATCTCGCGAATGGTCGACATCATCATGATCCGCACGTTCGAGCAGGACATCATCCAGCGCTTCGCCGAGAATTCGCGCGTGCCGGTAATCAATGGTCTGACGAACGAATACCACCCGTGCCAGGTGCTCGCCGACATCTTCACGTATTACGAACACCGCGGCCCGATCCGCGGCAAGACGGTTGCGTGGATCGGCGATGCGAACAACATGCTGTACACGTGGATTCAGGCCGCGCGCATCCTCGACTTCAAGCTGCGCCTGTCGACGCCGCCCGGCTATACGCTCGACGCGAAGCTCGTCGATCCGGAAAGCACGCCGTTCTATCAGGTGTTCGACGATCCGAACGAAGCGTGCAAGGGCGCGGATCTCGTCACGACCGACGTCTGGACGAGCATGGGCTTCGAAGCGGAGAACGAAGCGCGCAAGCAGGCGTTCGCCGACTGGTGCGTCGACGGGGAGATGATGTCGCACGCGAATCCCGACGCGCTCTTCATGCACTGCCTGCCCGCGCACCGCGGCGAGGAAGTGACGGCGGGCGTGATCGACGGGCCGCAGAGCGTCGTGTGGGACGAGGCGGAAAACCGCCTGCACGTGCAGAAGGCGCTGATGGAGTTCCTGCTGCTCGGGCGGTTGAATCACTGACGCGGGAGCTCGCACCGCCGCCGCGACGGCGCATCGAGCGCCGACACACCCTTCTTCGTCGCCACGAAAAACCTCGCTGGTTCGCAGCGAGGTTTTTTTATTGCCGATGCGCGCGCGTCCGCGCTCCGCCTACAGGCACACCGGCTCCGCCTCCAGTTCGACGCCGAAACGCTCCAGCACGTCGCGCTGAATTGCGCGCGCGAGCGCGAGCACATCGGCGCCTGTCGCGCCGCCCCGATTGACGAGCACGAGCGCCTGCCGCTCGTGGACGGCCGCCGCGCCGAGCGTCCGCCCCTTCCACCCGCAGCGGTCGATGAGCCAGCCGGCCGCAAGCTTCACGCGGCCGTCCGGCTGCGAATACGACACGACGTCCGGCTCCCGCGCGCGCAGCGCGGCGAACGCATGCGCGTCGATCACCGGATTCTTGAAGAAGCTGCCAGCGTTGCCGAGCTCGAGCGGATCGGGCAGCTTCGCGCGCCGGATCGCGACGACTGCGTCGAACGCGTCGCGCGCACTCGCTCGGCTCGCGTCGATCCCGCGCGCGGCAAGCTCGCGCGCGACGTCCGCGTAGCCGAGCCGCGGCGTCCACGCCTTCGGCAAGCGAAACGTCACCGCCACGATCGCGAAACGGCCACGCCCTTCCCGCTTGAAGAAGCTGTCGCGATAGCCGAATGCACAGCGCTGCGCATCGAATTCGACGATCTCGCCCGTCGCGAGCTCGACCGCGCGCAGCGACGCGAAATGTTCCTTCATCTCGATCCCGTACGCGCCGATGTTCTGGATCGGAGCCGCGCCGACCGTGCCTGGAATCAGCGCGAGGTTCTCGAGCCCCGGCATCCCTTTTGCGAGCGTCCATTCGACGAACGCATGCCAGTTCTCGCCGCCGCCCGCCTCGACGTACCACGCGCCGTCGTCTTCGCGCACGAGCGCGCGACCGCGGATTTCGTCGAGCAGCACGAGGCCGTCGAAGTCGCCCGTGAACACGACATTGCTGCCGCCGCCGAGCACGAGCGTGTCGAGCCCCGCGACGCGTGGATCGCCCGCGAGCGACGCGAACTGCTCGGGCGAGCCGATCCGCGCCGCGACGCGCGCGCGCACGTCGAAGCCGAACGTGTTGTGCGCACGCAGCGGATAGTCGGGAATCAATCGGATGGAAGAATCGGGACGGAACATCGGCATTCGCGGTTGCGCCGGCGCGCGGTCAAGCCTGCGGCCTTGGGCAAATGTAGGGGCGCCGGTAAAATGGCGGTCAGCCCGCAATTATAGCGAGTGACCGCGCGCAGGCCGCGCGCGGCACGCTCTACAGGAGAATGCCATGCCATCGTTCGACGTCGTTTCCGAAGCGAACATGATCGAAGTGAAAAATGCAGTCGAGCAATCGAACAAGGAAATTTCCACCCGCTTCGACTTCAAAGGCTCCGACGCGCGCGTCGAGCAGAAGGAGCGCGAGCTCACGCTCTACGCCGACGATGAATTCAAGCTCGGCCAGGTCAAGGACGTGCTCATCGGCAAGTTGGCGAAGCGCAACGTCGACGTGCGCTTCCTCGACTACGGCAAGATCGAGAAGATCGGCGGCGACAAGGTGAAGCAGGTTGCGACGATCAAGAAAGGCGTGTCGGGTGACCTCGCGAAAAAGGTCGTGCGCATCGTGAAGGACAGCAAGATCAAGGTGCAGGCGAGCATCCAGGGCGATGCGGTGCGCGTGTCCGGCGCGAAGCGCGACGATCTGCAAAGCGTGATCGCGCTGCTGCGCAAGGAAGTGACCGACACGCCGCTCGACTTCAACAACTTCCGCGACTGAAACCGGACGAGCCGCTCGCCGGTCGTATCGTAGCGGGCGGCTTCAGGTCGGGCGCGCCAGTCGCGGCGCGACAAGTCGTCGAAGGTCGATTCGCCGTGCGCCGCGCACCGTATCGCGTGGAGCGGATGCGTCGTTCGCGGCGTGACGGTCGGCTGAATAAGCGGACGCACCGTTCGCCAAGCGGCAAATCGTCGAGATTAAGCGCGTCTTCGTTGCACGCGCCGCAGCGGCTTGCGTGATTTATGCGCGAGCACAACGGACTCCGGAACACGCGGTGCGCCTTGCATCTGCGCTCGTTCGCGTGCCGCTTGCGCTAACTGCAGCATCAACGTTTGAGGATGCGATCGACGCCCGAATCGCGTGCGCCGCCGATGCAAAACCGGCCTTCCCGCTCCGATCGAACACATCTCGATGCGCGACGGCACCGCGACGCGCATCGTATCCGCGTGTCCCGAACGAAACCAAACGAAATCGGGCGAATCCGCCCAGATTACACGCCGGTCTTCTTCTGCCCGATCCGGCTTTCCTCGCCTGCAATGAGCTTCGAAATGTTCGAGCGATGCCGCCAGATCAACAGCACGCTCATCGCAAGCACCGCCCACGCGACGGGATTGTTGCGCGTGCCGAACAGAAACACGTCGAAAACCGGCGCAAACACGGCGGCGACGAGCGCCGCAAGCGACGAATAGCGGAAGAAGAACGCGACGATGACCCAGGTCAGCGCGGTCGCGAGGCCGAGCACCGGATGCACGGCAAGCAGCACGCCCGCCGCGGTCGCGACGCCCTTGCCGCCCTGGAAGCGGAAGAAAACCGGATACAGGTGGCCGAGGAACACGGCGGTCGCCGACAGTGCGACGCCGATCTCGCCGCCGATGCCGAAGCGCCTGACGAGCCAAACCGCAAGCCAGCCCTTGAACGCGTCGCCGACGAGCGTGAGAATCGCCGCCTTCTTGTTGCCGCTGCGCAGCACGTTGGTCGCGCCGGGATTCTTCGAGCCATACGAGCGGGGGTCGGCGAGCCCCATCGCGGCGCTGACGACGACGGCAAACGACACCGATCCGATCAGATAGGCGGCGACGGTAGCGAGCAGGATCTGCATGCGAAGGACTCTTGTTTCAACGTATAGGTTGGATGGGCGGCCTCGGTCGCGAGGTCGCGGCGGCGCTCATTCTACCGAACCGGCGCGGCACGCCATGCGGGTGAAACCCTCAGTCGACGATTGCGCACTGCACGGGCCGTGCATCCAGGAGCGTCGTCAGCGCCGCGGGCGCGAGGCTCACGAGGTAGCCGCGCCGGCCGCCGTTCAGGTAGATCGACGGCAAGTCGAGGATCGTCGATTCGACGTAGACGGGCATCGCCTTCTTCGTGCCGAACGGCGACGTGCCGCCGACGAGGTAGCCCGAATGCCGGTTCGCGACCTCGGGCTTGCACGGCTCGACGCGCTTCGCGCCGATCTGCCGCGCGAGGTTCTTCGTCGACACCGTGCGATCGCCGTGCATCAGGATGATGAGCGGCTTCGCGCGCTCGTCTTCCATCACGAGCGTCTTGACGACGGCGTGCTCGTCGACGCCCAGTTGCCGCGCCGATTCGGACGTGCCGCCGTGGTCGACGTAATCGTAGACGTGCTCGCCGAACGCGACGCTGTGGCGGCGCAGGAACTGCGTCGCAGGCGTTTCGGAAATGTGTTTGGATTTGCTCATGTGCGCATTTTAATTGCAGGCGGCGCACGGGACTATTGTCCGAATGGCAGATTGTCCGCGCGGCCGCCGCGTGGCACGATCGTCGGCACACGGTCGGCAACGGCGCGACGTCGCGCTCGCGCCGACCATACGGAGACGCCATGACAACCCATTTTTCCGCTGGCGCGGCGATCGACGTCGACGCGCTGATCGCCGCGTTGCCGTCGCGGATCGCGGCACTGCCCGCGCGCATCGCCGAACGCATGCCCGATCACGTCGCGCTGATCGAGGACGCGCGCCGGCTCACGTACGCGCAGCTCGCGCATGCGATCGACGCGGCCGCCGACCGGCTGCGAAGCCTCGGCGTGCAAGGCGGCGACCGCGTGATGATCGTCGCGGAGAACAGTGTCGCGCAGCTCGTGCTGCTGTTCGCCACGACGCGGCTCGCAGCATGGGCGATCGTGTCGAACGCGCGCCTTGCGGCGGCCGAGCTCGATGCGATCGCCGCGCATGCGCAGCCGCGCCTGATTGCGTTCGTCACCGGCACGTCGCCCGACGCGTGCGCGCATGCCGAACGGTGCAGCGCGCAGCAGGCCGCGCCGTTCGAGCTCGACATCGGCGCGTGGTCCTACACGCTCGACGCGAGCGTGCGCGCGGAACCGGTCGAAGCGGACGGCGCACGCCAGTGCGCGGCGCTCATCTATACGACGGGCACGACCGGCACGCCGAAGGGCGTGATGCTGTCGCACCGCAACCTGCTGTTCGTCGCGGCGGTGTCGAGCACGCAGCGGCGCGTCGCGCCGACCGACGTGGTCTACACGGTGCTGCCTGTGTCGCACGTCTACGGGCTCGCGTCGGTATGCCTCGGCAGCCTCTACGCGGGCGCAACGCTCAAGCTCGTGCCCCGCTTTTCGCCGGAGGCGCTGCGCCGCGCGCTCGCCGACGAGCGCGTAACCCTCTTCCAGGGCGTGCCGGCCATGCACGCGAAACTGCTCGAGCATCTCCGCGCGCACGGACACGCGTGGCACGCACCGCATCTGCGCTTCGTCTATTCGGGCGGCTCGCCGCTCGACGCCGATCTGAAAGCGCGCGTCGAACGCGTCTACGGCCTGCCGCTGCACAACGGCTACGGGATGACCGAGAGCAGCCCGACGATCACGCAAACGCCGATCGACGCGCCGCGCGCCGACTGCTCGGTCGGCATGCCGATTCCGGGCGTCGCCGTCCGCTTCCGCACGGCGAACGGCGCCGACGTCGCGCCGGGCGAAGTCGGTGAGCTGTGGGTGCGCGGACCGAACGTGATGCTCGGCTACTACCGCAATCCGGAAGGCACGCGCGCGGCCGTCACGGCGGACGGCTGGCTGAAGACAGGCGACCTCGCGCGCGCGGCCGACGACGGCGCGGTGACGATAGCCGGCCGCAGCAAGGAACTCATCATTCGCTCGGGCTTCAACGTCTATCCGTCCGAAGTCGAACAGGCGCTGAACGCGCATCCGGACGTCGTGCAGTCGGCCGTGATCGGGCGCGCGGTCGAAGGCAACGAGGAGGTGATCGCGTTCGTCGAGCTCGCGCCGAATGCAGCCGCAACCGAAGACGATCTGAAGGACTGGTGCGCGGGCCGGCTCACCCCGTACAAGCGCCCCGCGCAGATCCGCGCGCTTGCCGCGCTGCCAGCCGCGTCGACGGGCAAGGTGCTCAAGCACAGGCTGCGCGAGATGCTGTGACGTGGCGCGGCTCGCACGCCGGCGTCCGACGCACACGGAGAGCGGATGCCGGAAGGACGAAGATGTTCCGCAAACGACCGATACCCGAATGATCGATGCGTGAAGGATCGATCATCCGCACTCGACGCGAACCGCGCCGCGGGCAGCCGCGCGACGCCCGCGCGGCGGATGCGCGAGTCGCGCGCGCGACGAATGGGCGCAAGGTCGCCGCAGGCGTCACCCGCGCGGATGATGCGCCGCATGCAGCGTCTTCAGCCGCTCGCGCGCGACGTGCGTGTAGATCTGCGTCGTCGAGATGTCGCTGTGGCCGAGCAGCAGTTGCACGACCCGCAGGTCCGCGCCGTGGTTCAGCAGATGCGTCGCGAACGCGTGCCGCAGCGTATGCGGCGACAGATGTGCGCGGACGTCCGCCTGCTGCGCGTGGCGCTTGATGATGTTCCAGAACTGCTGGCGCGTCATCCCGTCGCCGCGCGCGGTGACGAAGAGCGGATCGGCTGCGCGCGCGCCGAGAAGCGCGGGCCGCCCGTCGCGCAGGTAGCGCTCGATCCAGCCGTGCGCGACTTCGCCGAACGGCACGAGCCGCTCCTTCGAACCCTTGCCCGTCACGCGCACGACGCCTTCGTTCAACCCGACCTCGACCGACTTCAGCGTGACGAGCTCGCTCACGCGCAGCCCGCTCGCGTACATCAATTCGAGCATCGTCCGGTCGCGCAGGCCGAGCGGTGTATCGACGTCGGGGGCGGCAAGCAATGCCTCGACCTGCGCCTCGGACAGCGTCGACGGAAACCGCGGCGCCTGTTTCGCCGATGCGATCCTGAGCGTCGGGTCGGCGGCGGCGCGATGCTCGCGCAGCGCCCAGCCGTAATAGCGGCGAAACACCGACAGCCGGCGATTCGACGACGTCGCCTTGCCGTCGCTGCGCGCGGCGATGTAGCCCGTCAGCATCGCCTCGCTCGCCTGATCGACGTTCGCCTCATGCTGCGCGGCGAGCCATTGCGCGAACAGTTGCAGGTCGCGCCGGTACGCGTCGAGCGTGTTGCGCGACAGCCCGTGCTCGAGCCACATCGCATCGCAGAACAGATCGATCGACGTGCGGCTGTCGACCCATGCGGGCGACGCGGCCAGCTCGTCGGACGGACGATCGGACGACGGCGCGTGCGCACGCTCGGGCTCGACGATCGCCACGGGGGCCGCGGGGGCACCTGCTGCGCGCGCCATCAGTACTGCACGCCCTCGTGCGCAAGCAGCCAGCGCTTGACCTTGAGGAAGTAGCCGTCGTCGTCGTGGTTCGCGAAGCCGCCGATCCCGCCCGACGCGACGACGCGATGACACGGAATCACGAGCGGAAAATAGTTCGAGCCGCACGCCTGGCCGACCGCGCGCGGCGCGCTGCCGATCTGCTTCGCGATCTGCCCGTAGGTCAGCACGACGCCGGGCGGAATCGCGCTGATCGCGTTCCACACGCGATGCTGGAACGGCGTGCCGACTGCCGCGAGCGGCAGGTCGAAACGCGCGGACGCACGCTCGAAATAGCGCTCGATCTGGCGCGCGGCCCGCTTCGCGAGCGTCGTGTCCGGCGCGACGCTCTTCATCGATTCGGGCAGATAGACGATCTCGCGCACGACCGACGCATCGGTGCGGATACCCATCTTGCCGAATGGCGCATCGATTACTGCGTTGAACATCGTTGTCTCCTGAAAGGGGCTCGCCCGCGACGTGCGCCGGCCGCCCGCCAAACCGTCACTTTACGCCGCCTTCACGCAGCGCGCAGCGCCCACTCGACGTGCTCGCGCACGAGCTCGGACGAATCGTCCGCACGCGCGCGCAACGCCGCGACGATCGCCGCGCGCGCGACGGGCTCGACGCTGCCGGGCGCCGTGCGCAGCGCGTTGCCGAGGCCGACCGCGAGATTGCGCAGCCAGCGCTCGTGACCGATCCGGCGAATCGCGCTGCCTTGCATCCGCTCGTCGAATTGCTCGGCAGTCCATGCGAACAGTTCGACGAGCGACGCGCGATCGAGCCCGTGCCGCACGTCGAAGTCGGCCACGGGCGCCGCCTGCGCGAACTTGTTCCACGGGCAGACGAGCTGGCAGTCGTCGCAGCCGTACACGCGATTGCCGACGAGCGGCCGCAGCGGCTCGGGAATGCTGCCGTGTAATTCAATCGTCAGATAGGAGATGCAGCGCCGCGCGTCGACGCGATACGGCGCGACGATCGCGCCGGTCGGGCACGCGCCGATGCAGCGCGTGCAGCTGCCGCAATGCGCGCCGGACGTCTCGGGCGCGGCGGCGGGCGACGTCTGCGCGTCGGTCGGCAGCGGCACGTCGACGTAGATTTCGCCGAGAAAAAAGAACGAGCCCGCGTCGCGCTGCAAGAGCAGCGTGTGCTTGCCGCGCCAGCCGACGCCCGCCTTCTGCGCGAGCTCGACTTCAAGTACCGGCGCGGAATCGGTGAACACGCGATAGCCGAATGCGCCGATCTCGGCTTCGATCCGCTCGGCGAGCGTCTGCAACCGGTGGCGCAATACCTTGTGATAGTCGCGGCCGCGCGCGTAGACGGACACGACGGCCGCCTGCGGATCGGCGATGCGCGCCGCCTCGCGCGCGCGCCAGTCGCGCGGCGCGGCGCTCGAATCGGGTGCGTCGCCGAGCGTCGCGGCGGGCAGATAGGCGAGCCGCGCGGAGATCACGCGTCGCGTGCCGGCCACAAGTTCGGCCGGCCGCGCACGTTTCATCCCATGTTTGGCCATATAATCCATCTCGCCGTGGCATCCGGCTTCCAGCCAGGCGGCGAGCCCCGCTTCGGCATCCGAGAGATCGGTATCGCTGATGCCGATCGCCCCGAAACCCAATTCGCGCCCCCACGCCTTGATGCGCGACGCGAGCCCGGCGAGCTTCGCATCGTCGAGGCGAGACGGCGCGGCGCGCCCGTCCTGCGAGGGGCGCGCATCTGCGACTGCGAGTTCCGGAATTCGGTCCATCGCTCTATTTTACGAGAATGTCCGAGCAGCCTAGCCACGCGCATGCCGCGCCCTTCCCGCCCGCTCCGATCGCCGAGCGCACGCTCGCGCTCGCCGACGAGGCGGCGACGATCGCGTTCGGCGAGCGCTTCGCGCACGCGCTCGACGCGGTGCGCGGCGAGCGCGCCGCCGCGCACGCGTTCGACGGCCTGCAAATCCAGCTTTACGGCGATCTCGGCGCAGGCAAGACGACGCTCGTGCGCGCGATGCTGCGCGGCCTCGGCCACGCGGGCCGCGTGAAGAGCCCGACCTACGCGCTCGTCGAGCCATACGCACTCGCGCGTTCCGATGGGGAACTCGAGGTCTATCACTTCGATCTGTACCGTTTTAGCGATCCGGCCGAATGGGCCGACGCAGGCTTTCGCGAGTATTTCAATTCCGGCGCGATCTGCGTCGTCGAATGGCCGCAGCGGGCGGGCGCGCTCCTTGGCGTGCCGGATCTCGTGTTCTCGCTCGACGTGGACGGCGAAGGCCGGCTCCTCACCGCCCGAGCGTACAGCGCATCAGGAAAGGCATGTCTCGAAAGATGTTGATCAAACCGTTCCGCTCGATCGAATCGGCGGCCACCGCGACCCATAACTGGCGACGCCGGCAGATCCTGCGCGCCGGCGCGTCGACGCTCGTGCTCGGGCTCGCGCTGCCGCGCCTCGCGCACGCGTCGTCGGTGCTCGGCGTGCGCGTGTGGCCCGCGCGCGACTACACGCGCGTGACGATCGAATCCGACCAGCCGCTGCAGAACTCGCAGCAGTTGCTGCAAAGACCGGACCGGCTCGTCGTCGATCTGAACGGTCTCGATCTCGACCAGGCGCTGCGCGACCTCGTGTCGAAGATCACGCCGAACGATCCGCAGATCCAGTCGGTGCGGGTCGGCCAGTATCAGCCGCACGTCGTGCGGATGGTGTTCGACCTGAAAGGCTCGGTGAAGCCGCAGGTGTTCACGCTGCCGCCCGTCGGCACCTATCGCTACCGGCTCGTGTTCGACCTGTATCCGGCCGTCGCGCCCGATCCGCTGTCCGACCTGATCGCGCAGACCGAGCGCAAGGAACAGCAGCTGAACGACACGATGCGCGCGCAGCAGGCGCAGCCGCCGACGGCCGCGCTCAACGGCCCGGCCGCCGCGCCGCCCGCCGCGGCCGACAACAGCGACGCATTCTTCCAGCGCTTTGCGCAGAACAATCCGCCGCCCGCGCACGCCGCGCGCCCGGCGCCGGGCGCGCCTGCCAATCCGCCCATCGCGCAGACGCCGCCTGCCGCGCCGTCGCGGCCCGCGGTCAAGCCGCCGCCCGTCATCGCGCGCAAGAACGACGACGAATCCGGCGATGCCGACACCTACGCGTTCTCCGCGCCGAAATCCGGCCGCGGCACCGTGCGCCTCCTCACCGTCGCGATCGATCCGGGCCACGGCGGCGAGGATCCGGGTGCGATCGGCGGCGGCGGCACGTACGAGAAGCACGTCGCGCTCGACATCGCGAAGAAGCTGCGCGCGAAGATCGACGCCGCGCCGAACATGCGCGCGATGATGACGCGCGACGCCGACTTCTTCGTGCCGCTCAACGTGCGCGTGCAGAAGGCGCGGCGCGTCGGCGCGGATCTGTTCGTGTCGATCCACGCGGACGCGTTCACGACGCCGTCGGCGCGCGGCTCGTCGGTGTTCGCGCTGTCGGACCACGGCGCGTCGAGCGCGGCCGCGCGCTGGCTCGCGAACAAGGAGAACTCGTCGGACCAGATCGGCGGGATCAACATCAAGACGCAGGACGTCTCGGTGAACCGCGCGCTTTTCGACATGTCGACGACCGCGCAGATCCGCGATTCGCTGCGCTACGGCGGCTACGTGCTGAAGGAAGTCGGCGGCATCAACAAGCTGCACAAGGGCTCGGTCGAGCAGGCGGGGTTCGCGGTGCTGAAGGCGCCCGACATTCCGTCGATCCTCGTCGAAACCGCGTTCATCAGCAATCCGGACGAGGAGCGCCGGCTGAACGACGACGCGTACCGCGACCAGATGGCCGATGCGATCTTCCGCGGAATCAAGCGCTATTTCGCGGCCAATCCACCGCTCGCGAAGAGCCGGATGACCTGACGCGCCCGGTCTGGCGCGGCGGCGTCCCGCGCCGCCGCGCGCGGGGACGCTCGAGCCCGCCGATTCGTCCCGCGCGCCTTCGCGATAGTCCCTTCGCGATAGTCCCTTCGTCAAATTGCGCGCTGTACCGCGTCTCGCAACCCGATCTTCCCGGCGGTGCGCACCGCTTCGGCACGCCCGCCTTAGCCGTCTCGCCCCAGCCTTCGTCGATCGCGGTCGCCGCGCGCGAATTCCGCGACTGGCCGATCAGCACGTCCGCCGCACGATCCGGCGCCGCGCATCGCGCCGAGTACCTCGTTGCCATGCGCCTTTTCGCCGCCGGAATCCCGCGGCGCGATCACGACGCCGCGGCGAAGAACCGCCGCGCGAGTCGGTCGCCGAACACGTTGACCGCGAGCCCTGCCATCACGAGCGCCGCGCCCGCGAGCTGCGCATGCGTCAACTGCTCGCCGAGCAGCAGCGACGACGACGCGAGGCCGACGATCGGCACGAGCAGCGAGAACGGCGCGACCTGCCCGGCCGGATAACGCGACAGCAGGCGGCTCCACAGCCCGTAGCCGAGCAGCGTCGCGACGAACGCGAGATAGACGACCGCGAAGACCGACGCGCCCGACAGCGACGTCAGCGCGGCCCCGATCCGCTGCGGCCCCTCGAAGCAATACGACAGCACGAAGAACGGCACGGGCGGCACGAGGCTCGCCCAGACGACGAGCGACACGAGATCGACCTTGCCGAGCTTCTTCGTCACGACGTTGCCGAGCGCCCACAGCGCGGCGGCGCCGAGCGTCAGCAGAAAGCCCGCGAGCGTCATGCCGCGACCGCCCTGCACGGCGATCACGACGAGCCCGGCCGCCGCGATCGCGAGGCCCGCGAGATTCTGCGCGCGCAAGCGCTCGCCGAGGACGAGCATCGCGAAGAACAGCGTGAAGAACGCCTGCGACTGCAGCACGAGCGAAGCAAGTCCGGCCGGCATGCCGACGTGCATCGCGGAAAACAGGAACACGAACTGGCCGAGCAGGATCGTCGACCCGTACAGCGCGAGGAGACGCCACGGAATCTGCGGGCGGCGCACGAAGAACACTGCGGGCACCGACGCGAGCAGGAAGCGCAGCCCGCCGAGCAGCATCGGCGGCACGCCGTGCAGCCCGACCTTGATCACGACGAAGTTCACGCCCCACGCCAGGATCACCACCAGCGCCAGCAGCAAGTCTCTCGGGGCCATCGTCGTCTCCATGTTTTTTGCGCGAGCCGTCGAGTCTACCGGCGTTCCGTCAAGCCTGCAGACAGCCGCGCGCGTCCCGAGCGCATCCGCCGCGAGCGCCGCTACGCCGTTACAATGGTTCGCATTCCGCCGCACGAACGCCCCGAACGCCGCCCGCCATGACCGACTCGATCAAAGCCATCCTGAAGCCGCACGTCCGCGACATCGGCAACCTGACCGTGCGCCGCACGCTGCCCGCGCTCGCCGCGCGCACCGTCGGCCCGTTCATCTTCTTCGATCACATGGGCCCCGCCGAGCAGCCCGCGGGCGCGGGCCTCGACGTGCGCCCGCATCCGCACATCGGCCTCGCGACCGTCACCTATCTGTTCGACGGCGCGATCATGCATCGCGACAGCCTCGGCTCCGTGCGAAAAATCGTGCCGGGCGACGTCAACTGGATGACGGCCGGACGCGGGATCGTCCATTCGGAGCGCACGCCGGACGAGGCGCGCGCGAGCGGGCAGACGGTGCACGGGATCCAGACCTGGGTCGCGCTGCCGCTCGCGCACGAAACGCGCGAGCCGTCGTTCGAGCACCACGCGGCCGCGACGCTGCCGAAACTCGAGCGCGACGGCGTCGTGATGACGGTGATCGCGGGCGACGCGTTCGGCGTGCGCTCGCCCGTCACGACGTTTTCGCGCACACTGTACGTCGCCGCCGTGTTCGCGGCAGGCGGCGCACTCGCGCTCGATGCCGAGCACGAAGAGCGCGCGGTCTATCTCGTCGACGGCGACCTGACCGTCGACGGCACGCCGCTCGAAACCGCCCAGATGGCGATGCTCGCGCCGGGCACGCGGGTTGCGCTCGCAAGCGCCGGCGGCGCGCGCGCGATGCTGCTCGGCGGCGACAAGCTCGACGGCGAGCGCTTCATCGAATGGAATTTCGTCGCGAGCTCGCGCGGCGCGATCGAGCGCGCGAAGCGCGCGTGGGCGGCGCAGGAGATGGGGACGGTACCCGGCGAAACCGACTGGATTCCGTTGCCCGAGCGCCGCGCGCATTGAAAAAAAGGCCGCGCACCCTCATTGTGCATTCATCCAATACTGACGAGGACGCCATGGACACCACGCTCGCCACTTTCGAACGAGACGTCATCGAAGCATCGCTTGCCGCCCCCGTGCTGGTCGACTTCTGGGCGCCCTGGTGCGGTCCGTGCAAGACGCTCGGTCCGCTGCTCGAAAAGCTCGAGCGCGAATACGAAGGCCGCTGGAAGCTCGTCAAGGTGAACGTCGACGAAAACCAGGAGCTCGCCGCGCATTTCCAGACGCGCAGCATTCCACACGTGATCGCATTCGCGGGCGGGCAGCCGGTCGACCAGTTCGTCGGGGTGCTGCCCGAGGGGCAGCTGCGCGTGTTCCTCGACCGTCTCGTGCCCGCGCCCGACGAAGCCGAACGCCGCGCCGCGCAAGTCGCGCTCGCCGAAGAACGCATCGACGACGCGATTTCGCACCTCGAAAATGCGCTCGCGCTGAATCCCGGCTACGATGAGGCGCGCCTCGATTTCATCGAGCTGCTGCTCGCGCTGAACCGGATCGACGAAGCACGCGCCGAAGCAGAGCGCCTGTCGCCGCAGATAACGGGCGGCGCGGACGCCCGCTACCAAGCGATCAAGACGCGCTTCGACGCGCTCGACGCGGCCGCGGATCTGCCGCCGACCGACGCGCTCGAAGCGCGGATCGCGAGCAACCCCGCCGATCTGGAAGCGCGCTTCGATCTCGCGCAGGCCCTGATCGCGCGGCGCGCGTACGAAGGCGCGCTCGAGCAGCTGCTGGAGATCGTCCTGCGCGACCGGACGTTCGGCGACGACCTCGGCCGCAAGACGATGATTTCGGTGTTCGATCTCGCGGCGGACCAGCCGACGCTCGTGTCCGCGTGGCGGCGCAAGCTGAGCGCGGCGCTGAACTGACGAACCCGAGGCTTAAGGCCGGAGCGGCCATGCGGCGGCACGCGTTGCGCGTCCGCCGCTTTTTTCTTTCAACGCCATTTCACGACGGCTACGCCGTCCTTTCTTTCAATGAATGGGCCGCGTCGGCGCCATGCCGCAATCGCGCTCAGACAATTCCGCGCCAGGCGCGAACGCAACTCCGGCGGCGATCGCCTCGCGCGTCAAGATGAGCGTTATCGCCCCGCCCGCGCGGCGAGCGCGCGCAGCGCATAAGCCGCCGCCGCGAAGCCGAAGCTCGCGGTCACGCACACGCTCGAGCCGAAGCCCGCGCAATTGAGCCCCGTCGGCCCCGGCGCCTGCGCGCCCGTCGCCGTGTGCATCGCGACGTCGTCGACATCGCACACGGCCGCCTCCGGATAGATCAGCGGCTCGTCCGAATAAACGGCGCACACCTTGAATTTCGCTTTCGGCCCGCGCGGAAAGCCGTGCTGCTTGCGCAGCTGCGCGCGCACTTTCGACAGCAGCGGATCCTGGATCGTCTGCGCGAGATCGTCGATCCGGATGCGGGTCGGGTCGAGCTGGCCGCCCGCGCCGCCAACCGTGACGAGCGGCTGCCTGCGAGCGACGCACCACGCGATCAGCGCGACTTTCGTGCGCACGCTGTCGATCGCGTCGACGATGAAATCGAAGCCGCCGCCAAGCAGCGCGTCGAGATTGTCCGGCTCGACGAAATCCTCGATCTTCACGACCTGGCACGCCGGATCGATGAGCGCGATCCGCTCGGCCATCGCGTCGACCTTCGGCTTGCCGTAGTTGCCGTCGAGCGCGTGAATCTGCCGGTTCGTGTTGCTTTCGGCGACGTTGTCGAGGTCGATCAGGGTCAGTTCCCCGACCGCGCTGCGCGCGAGCGCCTCGGCCGCCCACGAGCCGACGCCGCCGATGCCGATCACGGCGACGCGCGCGCGCTCGAACGCGGCGAGCGCGTCGACGCCGTAGAGCCGGGCGACGCCGCCGAAGCGCCGCGCCCGATCCGCGTCAAGCTGTCCGGATAGCTGCGGAGTAAGATCGTGAGGCGTTGCAATGGCGTCGGTACGGGACATACAAGCTGAATGAAACGAAAGGCGATAGCCCGCTATTTTGCCTGATCACCCCGTAGCAAACACGCGCCGAACCGTTGCAACGCAGATTTTTTCCACCTTCGCTATACTGGCCCCGATTGAGCGTTCGCACACCAATGACGACACTTGCCGATCTCCGCACCAACTATTCCCGCGCGTCGCTCGACGTCGCGGACGTGAATCCGAATCCGTTCGTCCAGTTCGACGTCTGGTTCAAGGAGGCGCTCAGCGCGCAGTTGCCCGAGCCCAACACCATGACGCTCGCGACCGTCGACGAATCCGGGCGGCCGTCCGCGCGGATCGTCCTCATCAAGGGCGTCGACGAGCGCGGCTTCGTGTTCTTCACGAACTACGAGAGCCGCAAGGGGCGCGAGCTCGCGCACAACCCGAACGCGGCGCTCCTCTTTTACTGGATCGAGCTCGAGCGGCAGGTGCGCGTCGAAGGACGCATCGAGAAGACGAGCGAAGAAGAAAGCGACCGCTATTTCGCGTCGCGGCCGCTCGGCTCGCGGATCGGCGCGTGGGCGTCCGACCAGAGCGCGGTGATCGAGAACCGCGCGATGCTCGAGGTTCGCGAGAAGGAAATCAGCGCGCGCTTCGGCGAGAATCCGCCGCGCCCGCCGCACTGGGGCGGCTACCGTCTCGTGCCGACCTCGATCGAATTCTGGCAGGGCCGCCCGTCGCGGCTCCACGACCGCCTGCTGTATGCGCGCGATTGCGCGTCGGCGAGCGGCTGGAAGATCACGCGCCTCGCGCCGTAGTTCGCCGCGGCGCGCCCGCAACCGCGTCCGCCCTGCCGTGCGTTTCGTTTTGCTCGCGGGCGGTCGGCGATTCCGAACGCCGGCCGCCCGCTCGAAAACTAGGCTTCATTTCGTTTCAACGAACAACGGAGATTCCAAATGTTCTGGGAAAAGAAACTGGCACAGTGGGCGGACGAAGTACGGGAGAAGTCGAACATACCGGCGCGCCTCGTCCTCTGGAACGGGCAGCAACTCGATTTCGGCACGTTCGCGGCGCCGCAGGTGACGCTCAAGGTCAACAGCGCGTCGGCGCTGCCGCTGCTGCTCGAACCGAGCCTCGACAATCTCGGCGAGGCGTACGTGAAAGGCAAGATCGACATCGAGGGCAAGCTCGCCGACATCATCGACATCGGCTACGCGCTCGCGCGCAGCACGGTGACGAACGCAAGCAAGCTCGCGCGCGTGCGGCGCTACTTCAATCACTCGAAACACTCCGACAAGAAGGCGATCCAGTATCACTACGACGTGTCGAACGAGTTCTACAGGCTGTGGCTCGACGAGAACATGGTCTATTCGTGCGCGTACTTCGAGAACGGCGACGAAGACCTCGGCACCGCGCAGATCAAGAAGATCGACCACATCCTCACCAAGATCCAGGTGCAGCCCGGCCAGCGCCTGCTCGACATCGGCTGCGGCTGGGGCGCGCTCGTGCTGCGCGCGGCGGGCAAGTTCGGCGCGCGCTGCGTCGGCGTCACGCTGTCGCAAAACCAGTTCGATCTCGCGACCGAGCGCGTGAAGAAGGCCGGCCTCGAAGACAAGATCGACATCCGGCTGCAGGACTATCGCGAAATCGAAGGCCAGTTCGACCGGATCACGAGCGTCGGGATGTTCGAGCACGTCGGCCGCAAGAACCTGCCGCTCTACTTCTCGCGGATCCGCGAGCTGCTCGCGGACGACGGCGTCGCGATGAACCACGGCATCACGTCGACCGATGCCGACAGCGGCGAAACGGCGCTCGGCGGAGGCGAGTTCATCGACCGCTACGTGTTCCCGGACGGCGAGCTGCCGCACATCAGCCTCGCGCTCGAGGCGGCGCAGCGCGGCGGGCTCGAGGCGGTTGACGTCGAGAGCCTGCGGCGGCACTATGCGCGCACGCTCGACATCTGGACCGAGAACTTCGAGGCGAAGGCCGAAGAAGCCAGAAAGCTCGTCGACGACGAAAAATTCCGCATCTGGCGCGTGTACCTGGCCGGCTGCGCGTATGCATTCGAGCACGACGACGTGTCGATCTTCCAGATCGTGTGCCGCAAGGCCGGGCAGAGCGCGAAGACGCTGCCGTGGTCGCGGCGCTACATGTACGAACACGCGCTGCCGCGCTGAGGGCGGCGCCTTTTTGCGATGACGGATGGGTGACGGCAGCACGCGGCGCAAACCAGCGCAGCCACGACGACAAGACGACGCGCCGAGCGATCAGTTCGATCTGTTCGGGGCGGAGCCGCTGCCGGCGCCGCCTTCTTCGTCCGCTTCGCCCCCTTCGCCCGCTTCCGCATCGGGAGCGAAGCGAAAGCGCGCGGCGGACGGCAAGCCGCGCGACGTGACGCACAATGCGGCGGCGAGCGATGCGCCGCTGCCGGACGATGTCGCGGGGACCGCCGAGCCGGCGGTCGGTGCTGCGCCAGGTGCCGGCGATGCCGCCAATGGCGAAGTCGATGCCGGCGCGGATGCGGATGCCAAAGCGGATGCGGATGCGGATGCGGATGCGGATGCCAAAGCCAAAGCCGAGAATAACCCCGAGGCCGACGGTCCGGGCAAGCCGGCCGATACCGCCGCCCCCACCGACTCCGCCGCGACGCCCCCGCTCCCCGGCTTCGACGCGCCTCCCCCCGCCGCCCCGCCGAAGAAGCGCCCCCGCCGGCGCGGCGTCGCACCCGCCGCGATCTCCGACGAAGTCGCCGCCACCGCCCGCGAACTGCCGCCGCACGTGCGGCTCGGCACGTCGTCGTGGTATTTCCCCGGCTGGAAGGACATCGTCTACGGCGACGACTACGCGCAATCGAAGCTGTCGCGCGAAGGGCTCGAAGCGTACGGCGCGCATCCGCTCCTCAAGAGCGTGAGCCTCGATCGCTCGTTCTACGCGCCGCTCACGGTCGCCGACTATCTGCGCTACGCGCAGCAGGTGCCGGACGACTTCCGCTTCGTCGTCAAGGCGCCCGCGCTCGTCACAGACGCCGTGCTGCGCGGCGCGCGGGGCGAGCCGACCGGCCCGAACCCGGCGTTCCTGAACGCGCAGCTCGCCGCCGACGAATTCGTGCGCCCGTGCGTCGAAGGCCTCGGCCGGAAGGCGGGCGCACTCGTGTTCCAGTTCCCGCCGATGCCCGACGCGATGCTCGCCGACCCGGCCGCGCTCGTCGACCGCCTGAGCGCGTTCCTCGGCGCGCTGCCGCCGCTGCCGGACGATCCGGACGGCCCGCGCTACGCAGTCGAGATCCGCGACGCGAGCCTGCTGACGCCGCGTTTCATCCGCGCGCTCGCGGCGGCGGGCGTGCGCTACTGCGTCGGGCTGCACGCGAAGATGCCTGATCCGCTGCGGCAGGCGGCAGCGCTCGCGCTCCTCGACGGCGAGCCGTCGGGCCCGCTCATCGTCCGCTGGAGCCTGCACAGTGGCTTCAAGTACGAACAGGCGAAGGCGAAGTACGAGCCGTTCGATCGGCTCGTCGACGAGGATCCGCACACGCGCTCGGCGCTCGCGGAACTTGCCGCGCGCTACGTGCTCGCCGGGCAGCCGGTGCTCATCACCGTGAACAACAAAGCGGAAGGGTCGGCCCCATTGTCGTGCATCGCGCTCGCGAAGGAGATCGCGGCCGCGTGCGCGCGCTGGCGCGGCGAGGCGGCGTAACGCGCGTTGCGTCGAGCCCGGACCGCGGCCGGGGCGCCATTCACCGTCGACGACGCCGTGAAACGCTCGGTGCCGCTGCGCGCGTCACACTAACGCGGAGAAGCGCAGCAGCCTGGCACACCGACGTGGCGAAGCGGTACGGCTCGCGTTGGCCGTCGGGTTCGGCTCACAGCCGGCGCCATTCGCCGTCGACCACGCGGCGAAAAGCCCGGCGCCGCTGTCTGCGTCAGACTCGCAAAGAAAAGCGCGACGACCCATGTGCGCCGACGTGCCGACACGGCACACGGCAAGACGCGCGTGACTCGCCACGCATGCCATTTAGCCTGCGCCTTTCATGGCGAACGGCAACGCAAGAAGCTCGACGCCGCTGCCCGCATCGCGCCCGCAAAAGCGATCACGAACACGCCGCGGCACGCCGGACCGACGACACGGCGACACGGCACGGCGACGCGCTGCACGGACACGCGATGCACCCGTGCTCGCCCCACCGCCGTCAAGCGCCGCGCGACTTCAGCCGACGCGCGAACTTCTGGCGAAACTTCGCGAGCTTCGGCCCGATCACGACCGAACAGTAGCCCTGCCCCGGATTGCGCGCGTAGTAGTCCTGGTGATACGCCTCGGCCGGCCAGTAGTTGCCGTTCAGCGGCTCGACCTGCGTGACGATCGGATCGTCGTAGAGCTTGTCGCGCTCGAGCGTCCGAATCAAGTCGAGCGCGGTGTCGCGCTGCGCGTCCGAGTGCGTAAAGATCGCCGACCGGTACTGCGTGCCGACGTCGTTGCCCTGGCGGTTCAACTGCGTCGGATCGTGCGTCGCGAAGAAGATCTCGAGGATTTCGCGATAGCCGATCCGGCTCGGATCGAACGTCACGTTGACGACTTCCGCATGGCCCGTGTCGCCGCCGCATACGTCGCGATAGCCGGGGTTGCGCGTGCGGCCGCCCGCATAGCCCGATTCGACGGCCGTCACGCCGTCGACGTCCAGGAACACAGCCTCCTGGCACCAGAAACAACCGCCGCCCAGCGTGGCCACTTCGTTCGTTGCTTGACTCATACCGGTTTCCCTTTCGTTCGTTATGTCCGTTGCACGCGCCGCGTGCAGCACGTGTCCGCCGCGCGCCATGCTTTTCCGGCGGCTCGACGCGCATGCGCGCCCCGCCGGCAGATCGCGTCGCCATCGCAGCACCTGCGTCCGCACGCGCCAAAACACGCGACGCATTCCGCGAAAAATGTGGCGTCGGCCACTCGCCGGGCGCGGCGGCCCGTCGCAGCTCCGCGCGATTCCGCTAAAATCGTCCCCAACCAGACGAATTTTCCGATGACCGTCCTGCTCACTTCCCGCCATTCCGCACGCGCCGCCGCCGCCCGTTCCGCTCGCCGCAGCGCGCTTTCGTCGCTCGAGGCCGTCACGCGATGAAAAAAGAACAGGCCAGCCCTCCGAATTTCGATGCCGGCGCATTCCGCCAGGCGCTCAGCCAGTTCGCAACCGGCGTGACCGTCGTCACGACGCGCGCGCCGTCCGGTCAGTTGATCGGCATCACCGCGAGTTCGTTCAACTCGGTGTCGCTCGATCCGCCGCTCGTGCTGTGGAGCCTCGCGCACAAGTCGGCGTCGATGCCGGTGTTCCGCACGAACAGCCATTATGTCGTCAACGTGCTCGCCGCGTCGCAGCACGATCTGTGCATGCGCTTCGCGACGCTGAAGGGCAACCGCTTCGAAGGCGTGTCGCACGCAGAGGGCGACACCGGCATGCCGGTGCTCGACGGCGCGCTCGCGTGGTTCGAATGCCACAACCGCAGCCGCTACGACGAAGGCGACCACGTGATCTTCGTCGGCGAGGTCGAACGCTGCGGCGTGCACCCCGACGCCGCGTCGCTCGCGCCGCTCGTGTTCCAGAGCGGCGGCTTCCACCGTCTCACACGACTTTGACGGCGCCCGTGCGCGCGAGCGCGACGGGCGGCCCCGCTTCGTCCTTCAGCGTCTGCAGCACGATGTTCGAGCGGATGTCGAGCACGCCGGGCGCCTTGTACAACTGATTCAGCACGAAATCGGAGTAGTGCCTCAGGTTGTGTGCGAGCACGCGCAGCAGATAGTGCGTCTCGCCCGTCACGACGAATGCGCCGACCACCTCCGGCCATTCGCGCACCGCTTCCGCGAAACGCTCGTGCCATTGCGTCTGGTCGTTGCGCATCGACACCTGCACGAACGCCTCCAGCTCGAACCCGAGCTTCTCGCGGCTCAGGCACGCGCGATAGCGTTCGATCACCCCCTGCTCTTCGAGGAGCCGCATCCGCCGCAGGCAGGCGGAAGGCGACAGCGAAATGCGCTCCGCCAGGTCGAGGTTGCTGATCCGGCCTTCCTGCTGCAGGACCGCGAGAATACGGCAATCGGTTGCGTCCAGCGTGATCGCATGCATTTTTGGTCTCCGTTTTAGATCTGTTTCGAATTATCTGCCATATTAGTGGATTGTCCATGCTTATTTCGCAAGCACCTGCCTCGCGTGTTTGCCTATCATCCGAAGCATCCAACGTTCTTCGATATCGCATGGACACGATCTGGGACATCTCCCCGTCAATCGACCCCGAAACGCCCGTCTGGCCGGGCGACACGCCCGTCGGCGTCGAGCGCGTGTGGCGGATGGAGGCGGGCTCGCCCGTCAACGTCGCGCGCATCACGCTGTCGCCGCACACGGGCGCGCACGCGGACGCGCCGCTCCATTACGACGAGCACGGCGCGCCGATCGGCGCGGTGCCGCTCGACGTGTATCTCGGGCGATGCCGCGTGATCCATTGCATCGACGCCGGCCCCGTCGTCGCGCCCGACGACGTGCGCGCTGCGCTCGCCGACGCGCCGCCGCGCGTGCTGCTGCGCACGTACCGGCAAGCGCCGCAGCGCGCGTGGGACAGCGCGTTCTGCGCGGTCGCGCCGGACACGATCGATCTGCTCGCCGCACACGGTGTGCGCCTCGTCGGCATCGACACGCCGTCGCTCGACCCGCAGGAATCGAAGACGATGGACGCGCACCGGCGCATTCGCGCGCACCGGATGGCGATTCTCGAAGGACTCGTGCTCGACGACATCGCGGCGGGCGACTACGAATTGATCGCGCTGCCGCTCAAGTTCGCGACGCTCGACGCGAGCCCCGTGCGCGCGGTGCTGCGCCCGCTGCCCGGCGCGCCGCGTTGAGACCGCGCCCCCTTTCCCAACCAGGTTCGACATCATGAAAACACGTGAAGAAGCGCTCGCGCTCGACCGCGACGACCCGCTCGCGTCGCTGCGCGACCAGTTCGCGCTGCCCGACGGCGTGATCTATCTCGACGGCAATTCGCTCGGCGCGCAGCCGCGCGCCGCGGCCGCCCGCGCGCAGCAGGTGATCGGCGCCGAATGGGGCGCAGGCCTCATCCGCAGCTGGAACACGGCCGGCTGGTTCGCGCTGCCGCGCCGCCTCGGCGACCGGCTCGCGCCGCTCGTCGGCGCGGCGGCGGGCGAAATCGCGATCACCGACACGATCTCGATCAACCTCTTCAAGCTGCTGTCCGCGATGCTGCGCCACCAGGCGCGGCACGCGCCGAAGCGTCGCGTGATCGTGTCGGAGCGCTCGAACTTTCCGACCGACCTGTACATCGCGCAGGGCCTGATCGCGCAACTCGGCGGCGACTACGCGCTGCGCCTCGTCGACGATCCCGCCGACCTGCCCGACGCGCTCGACGACGAAACCGCCGTCGCGATGATCACGCACGTGAACTACCGGACGGGCTACATGCACGACATGCCGTCCGTCACGCAAACGGTCCGCCAGGCGGGCGCACTGATGCTGTGGGATCTCGCGCATTCGGCGGGCGCCGTGCCCGTCGACCTGAACGGCGCGCTCGCGGATGGCGCGGTCGGCTGCACGTACAAGTATCTGAACGGCGGCCCCGGCTCGCCCGCGTTCGTCTGGGTGCCGAAGCGCCATCAGCATGCGTTCGAGCAGCCGCTCTCCGGCTGGTGGGGCCATCGCGCGCCGTTCGCGATGCAGCCGACGTTCGAGCCCGATCCGGGCATCGCGCGCTTTCTGTGCGGCACGCAGCCGATCGTGTCGATGTCGATGGTCGAATGCGGGCTCGACGTGTTCGCGCAGACCGACATGCATGCGATCCGCCGCAAGTCGCTCGCGCTGACCGACGCGTTCATCGCGCTCGTCGAATCGCGCTGCGCGGGCCAGCCGCTCAAGCTCGTCACGCCGCGCGCGCATCATCAGCGCGGCTCGCAGGCAAGCTTCGAGCATCCGCACGGCTACGAAGTGATGCAGGCGTTGATCGCGCGCGGCGTGATCGGCGACTACCGCGAGCCGCACATCCTGCGCTTCGGCTTCACGCCGCTCTACACGCGCTTCGTCGACGCGTGGGACGCGGTGGAGACGCTGCGCGACATCCTCGAAACCGACGCATGGCGCGCGCCCGAATTCGCGACGCGCGCCGAGGTGACCTGAGCCGGCCCGGTCGCGCGCCGTCCGCGCCACGCCGCGACTCGTCGCTCACCCCGCAACGCATTCTCAAGGGAGACAACCGTGAATTCAGGTCACATGCAACCGCCCGGCGACGGTAACGCGCCCGGCTGCCCGTTCGCCGGCGCCCATGCGCACGAAGCGCCGCACGTGCCCGTCGCCGAAGGCGAAGACGCGCCGGCCGGCTGGCACCACGCGCAGCTCGACTTCTCGCAATCGATGAGCTACGGCGACTACCTGTCGCTGTCGACGGTGCTCGACGCGCAGCATCCGCGCTCGCCGGACCACAACGAGATGCTGTTCATCATCCAGCATCAGACGAGCGAGCTGTGGATGAAGCTCGCCCTCTTCGAGCTGCGCGCGGCGCTCGCGTCGATCCGCGACGACGCGCTGCCGCCCGCGTTCAAGATGCTCGCACGCGTGTCGCGCGTGCTCGAGCAACTCGTGCAGGCGTGGAACGTGCTCGCGACGATGACGCCGTCCGAGTATTCGGCGATGCGGCCGTATCTCGGCGCGTCGTCGGGATTCCAGTCTTATCAGTATCGCGAGCTCGAGTTCATCCTCGGCAACAAGAACGAGCAGATGCTGCGTCCGCACGCGCACCGGCCGGAAATCTACGCGCATCTCGAGGCGTCGCTGCGGGCGCCGTCGCTGTACGACGAAGTGATTCGCCTGCTCGCGCGCCGCGGCTTTCCGATCGCGCCCGAGCGGCTCGATGCGGACTGGTCGCAGCCGACGCGCCACGATCCGACGGTCGAGGCCGCGTGGCTCGCGGTCTACCGCGAGCCGAACGCGCACTGGGAGCTGTACGAAATGGCCGAAGAGCTCGTCGATCTCGAAGACGCGTTCCGCCAGTGGCGCTTCCGCCACGTGACGACGGTCGAGCGGATCATCGGCTTCAAGCAGGGCACGGGCGGCACGAGCGGCGCGCCGTATCTGCGCAAGATGCTCGACGTCGTGCTGTTTCCCGAGCTCTGGCACGTGCGGACGACGCTGTAGCACGCGCCGTCCGTCCATGCGGACGGCCGCGCGTCAGGGCGCCGTGTGCGCGAGCTCGTCGCTCGCCGGCAGACCGCCGCGGCGCAGCCGCGGGATGTGCCGGCGCAGCGCGAGCAGCGCGACGAGCACGACCGTCATCGCGGCGGCGAGCATCGTCAGATACGCGTTCGCGCCGCCCGCCGAGATCACGTACGCGCCCGCGAACGCACTCAGAATCGCGCCGGTGCGGCCGAACGCGACGGCGCCCGCGGTGCCCGTCGCGCGCACGGGCGTCGGGTAGATGAACGTGCAGAGCGCGTACATCGTCGATTGCACCGCGTTGACGAAGAAGCCGTGCGCGCCGAGGCCGAGGATCAGCCAGCCGGTGTGGCTCGCCGCATCGATGCCGAGCAGCCACGCGGCGCTCGCCGCGCCGCCCGCGCAACAGAACGCGAGCGGCCAGCGCGACCCGAAACGTCCGATCGCGAATGCACAGCCGAGCGCGCCCAGCACGCCGCCCAGGTTGTACGCGGTGAGTCCCGAACCCGCGACCGACACGCTCAAGCCCTGTGAAGTCAGCATCGTCGGCAGCCAGCTGAATGCGCTGTAGACGGCGAGCAGGCACATGCAGAACGCGCACCACAGTGCGATCGTGTCGCGCGCGTAGCCGGCCGAGAACAGCACGCGCATGCCGCGCTGCTGGCCTTCGTGCGCGCGCGCTTCGGCGAGATCGGTGAACGCGGTGCCGTCGGCGACGGGCCGCCCCATCCGCACGAGCAGCGCGCCGAGCTCGCGCCAGCGCGCCGGATTGCGCGCGAGATAGCGCGGCGATTCGGGCAGCGCGCGCACGAGCAGCAAACCGAGCGCGAGCGGCAGCGCGCCGCCGATCCAGAAGAGGCCGCGCCAGCCGTACGCAGGCAGCACCTCGTGCGCGAACAGCCCCGCGAGCATCCCGCCGAGCGGCACGCAGACGATCGTCGCCGTCACCATCATCGTGCGGCGGCGCGCGGGCGTGTATTCGGCCGTCATCGTCGTCGCGGTCGGCAGCGCGCCGCCGATCCCGAGCCCGGCGACGAAGCGCAGCGCGGCGATCGTCGCGATGTTCGGCGCGAAGCCGATCGCGCACGTGGCCGCGCCGAATACGAACACGCTGCCGATGATCGCCCAGCGCCGGCCGAAGCGGTCCGCGAAGAGGCCCGCGCACGCGCTGCCGACACCCATCCCGAACAGGCCCGCCGCGACGGCGGGCGCAAACGCGCCGCGCGTGATTCCCCACTCCTTGATCAACACGGGAATCGCGAAGCCGATCAGCTGGCTGTCGAAGCCGTCGAGCACGATCGCGAACGCGGCGAGCAGCACGGCGATGCGCTGCATCGCGGTGAACGGTCCGTGGTCGAGCGTCGCGCCGATGTCGACCGCAAGCGGCGCGCTGCCGTGACGGGCGCTCATGCGAGCCTCCGGCGCGCGGCGGTCGAACAACAAAGAACGCGGCGGCGCGCCGCGGCGAAACACGGGGTCGGGGTGTGCTGCATGTCGTCTCCTGAATGTCCTCTGGATCGGCGCGTCGCGCTGACCCGCCCCGCCCGGCTTTCTTCGGAACCGTTTGCGATGTCGCGGGCAAACCCTGCGGCGCTAGGGCTTCATCGGCCTCGCGCAGCCGCCGCGCAGCGCCGGCTGGCGGCGTCCGCACGACGAAACATTGATCTGGCGCAAGGCTACGAATTTACGCATAGTAAAACTAATTTCGATTAGTTGAATTATTGGAAACCCCTAGCGCCGCTGGCATGCGCTCGCGCGGCGGACGTCGTATGCCGGCGTGCACATCGATCCTCCTGACGAATGCGGACGACGTCGGCTCGACGGCGGACGATGCATGCGCTGTCGATGCCGATGCCGATGCCGATGCATCGATCGGAACGGCGGCTGCGCGAACGGCCGGCCGAACGCCTGCCCGAGTCTGCGTCTGCGCCCGCGTCATCCGACGCGCGCGTCGATCAGCCTGACGAGCTGCAGCAGCGTCTCCGCATGCGGCGTCGCGACGCCGACCCCGCGCGCAGCCGCGACCACCGCGCCGTTGATCGCCTCGATCTCGGTGCGCCGCCCCGCGAGCACGTCCTGCAGCATCGACGGCCGATGTCCGTGATGCGCTCGGATCGCGTGCAGCACGTTGTCGCGCATCTTGCATTCGTCGACGCCGATGCCCTTCGCACGGGCGACCGCCGCCACCTCCGCGACGATCTCAAGCGCGAGCGCCGGCCCGTCTTCGCGCGCGCCGAGTTCGTCGACCGTGCAGCGCGTGACCGCGCACAGCGTGTTGAGCGCCGCGTTGAATCCGACCTTCTCCCAGATCGTCGTCCACACGCCGGCGTCCACCGCGCAGTTCAGCCCGACGCGCTCGAACGCGTCGGCACTCGCCTGCACGATCGGCCGCATCGCGCCGTCCGCGCTCATCAGCCGGATCCAGCCGGCGCCGTGCGAGCGCACGTGCGCGGGCCCGGCGAGATCGGCGGGCCACGTCGTCACGCCGACGAGAATCCGCTCGAGCGGCACGAACTCGCCGAGCGTCTCGACGTTGCCGAGCCCGTTCTGCAGCGTCAGCACGAACGTCTGCGGGCCGAGCAGCGCGCGCACGCCGTCGAGCGCCGCGCGCGTGTGCAGCGTCTTCGTGAATACGATCAGCAAGTCGGGCGGCGCGTCGGCACCCGCCTGCACGTCGTCCGGCCGCAGCGCGCGCAGCCGCGCGACGCGCCGGTCGCCGCGATCGGTGTCGAGCCGCAGCCCGTCGCGCGCGATCGCGTCGACGTGCGCGGCGTTCACGTCGACGAGCGTCACGTCGCGCCCCTCTTCCGCGAGCAGGCCGCCGAACAGCGAGCCCATCGCGCCCGCGCCGAGAATCGCAATCTTCATCGTCGTCATCGTTCAGAACGGATAGTGGCGCGGCGCCGTCTGCACGGTGATCCAGCGCAGATCGGTGAATTCGGCGATGCCCGCCTGGCCGCCGAAATGGCCGAAGCCGCTCTCCTTCACGCCGCCGAACGGCATCTGCGCTTCGTCGTGGACGGTCGGCCCGTTCACGTGGCAGATCCCCGATTCGATCCGCGCGGCGACGCGCATCGCGCGCGCGACGTCGCGGCTGAACACCGCCGACGACAGCCCGAACGCGTTGTCGTTCGCGCACGCGATCGCTTCCTCTTCGCCCGCGACGCGCACGATGCCCTTCACCGGCCCGAACGATTCGTCTTCGTAGATCCGCATCGCGGACGTCACGCGATCAACGAGCGTCGCGGGCATCAGCGTGCTCGCCGCCTTGCCGCCGCAGAGCAGCACCGCGCCTTTCGCGAGCGCGTCGTCGATGAGCGCGTTGCAGCGCTCGACGGTGCGCATGTCGATGACCGAGCCGAGCACGACGGGCCCGTTGCGCGGATCGCCCAACGGCAGCGACGCGGCCTTGTCGGCGAGCTTCGCGACGAACGCGTCGGCGATCCGCGCATCGACGATGATCCGCTCGGTCGACATGCAGATCTGCCCGGAATTCGCGAACGCGCCGAACGCGGCCGCCGCGACGGCCGCGTCGAGATCGGCGTCGTCGAGCACGACGAACGGCGCCTTGCCGCCGAGTTCCAGCACAGCGGGCTTCAGATGCCGCGCGCAGCGCTCGGCGATGATCCGGCCGACGCGCGTCGAGCCCGTGAAGTTCACGCGGCGCACGGCCGGGTGCGCGATCATCGCGTCGACGATCGCGCCGGCGTCGGCGGGCGCGTTCGTCACGAAGTTCACGACGCCGGGCGGCAGCCCTGCTTCCTGCAGCGCATCGACGATGAGCCCGTGCGTCGCCGGACACAGCTCCGAGCCCTTCAGCACGACGGTGTTGCCGCACGCGAGCGGCAGCGCGATCGCGCGCACGCCGAGGATCACGGGCGCGTTCCACGGCGCGATGCCGAGCACGACGCCCGCCGGCTGACGCACGCCCATCGCGAGCGAGCCCGGCACGTCGGACGGAATCAGCTCGCCGCCGATCTGCGTCGTCAGCGCGGCCGCTTCGATCAGGCCGTTCGCGGCGAGCTGCACGTTGAACTGCGCCCAGATCGCCGAGGCGCCCGTCTCGGCCGCCATCGCGGCAACGAACGCGTCGCGCTTCGCTTCGAGCGCGGTGGCCGCCTTCAGGAGCAGCGCTCGGCGCGCGGTCGGGCCGAGCGCGGCCCACGGCGCGAAGGCGGCCGCCGCGGCGTCGACGGCCGCGCGCGCATCGTCGGCGGTCGCGGCGCTCGCGCGCGTCGCGACTTCGCCGTCGAGCGGATTGCGGCGCTCGAACGTCGCGCCGCCCGTGGCCGAGCGGCGCTCTCCGCCGATCAGCATCGAGATGTCCTGCATGCGGGTGTTCTCCTTCGGGTTGCTTGTTAACGCTTGCAATGCGTGATCATGCGATGGATGCAACAACGGCGCGACCGCGCGCGTCACGCGATCTCGACGTCGACAACGACGGGAGTCGGCGACGTGAGCGCCTGTTCGAGCGCATCGCGCAGGCGCGCGCCGGCAGCGACGCGCACGCCCGCGCAGCCCATCCCATGCGCGAGCGACACGAAATCGAGATCGGGCAGCGCGGTGCCCTGCACCGGCTCGCCTTCGCGAAAGCCGAACACGGGCGCGAAGTCCTGCAATGCCGCGTAGCGCGCGTTGTTCAGGATCACGAACGTGATCGGCAGCTTCAGGTGCGCGGCGCTCCAGAGCGCCTGGATCGAATAGAGGCTGGAGCCGTCGCCGATCAGCGCGATCACGCGCCGCCCCGGCTGCGCGAGCGCGACGCCGACCGCGGCCGGCATGCCGTAGCCGAGACCGCCGCTGTCCATCGTGTAGAACGTGTCGCGGCGCGTGAACGGCAGATGCCGCTGCATCACCGACCGCGCGCTCGGCGCTTCCTCGACGACGACGTCGCTTGAATCGCGCACGTCGGCGAGCGTCTGCAGCGCGAACGCAACCGGCATCCGCCCGCCCGGCGCGCCCGGGCCGACGCGCTCGCGCGGCGCCTGCGGCGCGGGCATCGGCCGCGCACGCGGCGCGGGACGCGCGAGCAGATCGCGTGCGGCGAGCCTCAGATTGCCGACGACCGCGTCGCCGACGGGCGTCCACGCGGCGACCGACGGATCGTCGACGAGCTGGTGAAGCGTCGCGCCCGCGGGCACGTGCGGGCCAAAGCCTTCGACGTGATACGTGAACGCGGGCGCGCCGAACGCGAGGATGAAGTCGTGGCCCGCGAGCTGCTCGACGATCCGCTCGCGGATCGCCGGCAGGAAGCCCGCAAACAGCGGATGATCCTCGGGAAAGCTGCAGCGTCCCGACATCGGCGCGACGAACACGCGCGCGCGATGCCGCTCGGCGAGCTGCACCGCCTCGTCCCACGCGCCCGCGCGCGCCACCGCCGCGCCGATCACGAACGCCGGGCGCTCGCTCGCGTCGAGCGCGTCGGCGAGGCGCGCGAGCGCGTCGGGCGCGGGCCGCACTTCGGCGCTCACCGTGCGCGCGGGCACGGGCTCGGCGGGCCGGTCCCAATCGTCGGCCGGAATCGACACGAACACGGGCCCGCGCGGCTCCTGCATCGCGACACGATACGCGCGCGCGATCGCCGCAGGCACGTCCTCCGCGCGCGCGGGCTCGATGCTCCACTTCACGTACGGCTTCGGCAGCTCGGCCGCCTGCACGGACGCGAGAAACGGCTCGAACGGCAGAATCGAGCGCGCCTGCTGGCCGGCCGTGACGATGAGCGGCGTCCTGTTCTTGTACGCGGTGAAGAGGTTGCCCATCGCGTTGCCGACGCCTGCCGCCGAATGCAGGTTCACGACGGCGGCATTGCCCGTCGCCTGCGCGTAGCCGTCCGCCATCCCGACCACGACCGCCTCGTGCAGGCCGAGCACGTACTGGAAATCGTCGGGGAAGTCGCGAAACATCGGCAGCTCGGTCGAGCCCGGATTGCCGAATACCTTGTGGATGCCGAACTGGCGCAGCAGATCGATTACGGCGTCGCGGACCGTGTACAGGGTGCGCATCGGTGCGTCGGCGCGAAGGTCGGGGGCGGTCATGCGTGCGTGTCTCCTCATTATCGATTTCCACAGTATCGACGGCGGACACATTCCCCGATACTGTATTTTCTGCAATAAGCCATTACGTGACAGCATGACTTTCGATCTGCGCCAGCTGCGCGCCTTCACGACGATCGCCGCGAGCGGCAGCCTCGGCCGCGCGGCCGACGCGCTGCACGTCACGCAGCCCGCGCTGAGCCGCATCCTGAAGCGGCTCGAGGATCAGATCGGCGCGCCGCTCTTCGAGCGTCATTCGAAGGGAATGCAGCTCACCGCGATCGGCGAGGCGCTCTTGCCGCATGCGACGCTCCTGCAGCACGAGGCCGAGCACGCGCGCGAAGAAATCGACGCGCTGCGCGGGCTCGCGAAGGGCGCGATCAAGGTCGGCGCGGTCGGCAGCATCGCGAGCCTCGTGCTGCCCGTCGCGATCGGGCGCGTGCTCGACCGGTGGCCCAACCTGCGCATCGAGATCGTCGAAGGCGTGTGGGACCGGCTCGTCGAAGCGCTCCTGACACACGAGGTCGACGTCGCGCTCAGTACGCGCGTGCCGGACACCGACGATGTCGTCGCGATCCCCGAATGCCGGTGGAACGACGTGAGTCACGTCGTCGCCGCGCCCGATCATCCGCTGCGCGGCGCCGGCATGCCGCTTGCGCTCGCCGACACGCGCGCCGCGCGCTGGGCGATCCCGCCACGCGGCACCGCGCCGTACGAGCAGATGCGCGCGGCGTTCGACGCGCAAGGGCTCGCGCCGCCCGACGTCGCCGTCGAGACCCGCTCGGTGACGGCGCTCAAGAGCCTCGTCGCGCATGCGGGCTTCCTGAGCTGGATGGCCGAGCCGATGTATCGCGCGGAGCGCCGCGCGCGCACGATCGATACGCTGCCCGTCGAAGGCGTCGCCGCGACCCGCACGCTGACCGCGTTCCGCCGCCGCCACGGGATCCTGCCCGGTCCGGCGGCAAAGCTGCTCGAGCAGCTCGCGCTGCTGACCCGCCAGCCTTTCTGACGCTTCGCACCGACGCGTCCCCCCTCACGCGCGGCGCGCCCGGATTGGCGCGCCGCAGCATCGAAACCCCACGCGATCGCCTTGACTTTCGCCCAATCGAATAAGATCATTCGCTCACATAAAGAGCAAATGATCTTATTCGGGATTCGGCAGGCGCCAGCCAGCCGCCAGGAGACACGGGATGAGCAGTCCATCCAGCGCCGCGCCGGCGATCTTGCACATCGGCGTCGGCTCGTTCCACCGCGCGCATCAGGCGTGGTACCTGCATCGCGTCAACGCAGCGTCGCCCGCCGGCGAGCGCTGGTCGCTCGTCGTCGGCGACATCCGCGACGACATGCGTGCGACGCGCGACGCGCTCGCCGCGCAGCACGGCGTCTACACGCTCGAAACGGTCACGCCGCAGGGCGAGCGCGCATACGAGACGGTCCGCTCGATCTCGCGCGTGCTGCCCTGGTCGATCGATCTCGCGGCGCTCGTCGACGCGGGCGCCGATCCGGCGTGCAGGATCGTGTCGTTCACGGTGACGGAAGGCGGCTACGCCCTCGACGAGCACGATCGGCTCGACACGTCGAATCCCGATCTCGCGGCCGATCTGCAAGGCGCGCGCGTCACGATCTACGGCGCGCTCGCGGCGCTGCTCGCCGAGCGCGTCGCGCGCGGCGCGGGCCCCGTCACGCTGCAGAGCTGCGACAACCTGCGCAACAACGGCGCGCGCTTTCGCGCCGGCATGCGCGAATTCCTGTCGCGGCGCGGGCTCGTCGATCTGCTCGCGTGGTTCGACGCGAACGTCGCGTGCCCGAGCTCGATGGTCGACCGCATCACGCCGCGCCCGACGCCCGATGTCCGCGAGCGCGTGCTCGCGGCGGCGGGCGTCGACGACGCGTGCCCGGTCATGGGCGAAGCGTTCATCCAGTGGGTGATCGAAGACCGCTTCGCGGCCGGCCGACCGGCATGGGAGAAGGCGGGCGCGGAGCTCGTCGGGGACGTTCATCCGTACGAGGAAGCGAAGATCCGGATCCTGAACGCAACGCACAGCTGCATCGCATGGGCGGGCACGCTCGCGGGCTACGCGTACATCCACGAAGGCACGCACGACGCCGGCATCCGCCGCTTCGCGCACGCGTACGTGACGGACGGCGTGATCCCGTGCCTCGCGCCGAGCCCGCTCGATCTCGCGCGCTACCGCGACGTCGTGCTCGACCGCTTCGGCAATCCGCACATCCGCGACACGAACCAGCGCGTCGCGGCCGACGGCTTCTCGAAAATTCCCGGCTTCATCGCGCCGACGCTCGCCGAATCGATCGCGCGCGGCGTCGAGCCGGCGTCGACCGCGGTGCTGCCCGCCCTCTTCCTGCGCTTCCTGCAACGCTGGGCGAAAGGCACGCTGCCGTACGCGTACCAGGACGGCGTGATGGACCCCGACGCCGCGCGCGCGATCGCGGGCGCGGACGATCCCGTCGCCGCGCTCGCGGGGCAGCGCCCGCTGTGGGGATCGCTCGCTGGCACGGCCGCGCTCGACCACGCGCTGCGCGCGGGCCTCGCGCGCGTCGACGCGTGGCTCGCGAGCCGCTGAACGGCCGTGCGCGTCACTCGGGTCAAATCGCCATTGGCACGGCAGCGGGCGCGCGGCTAAAGTAGCGGCTCCCTGTCGACGCACCGTTTTCCGCCCATGTATCTCGGCATCGATCTCGGCACCTCCGAAGTCAAGGTGCTGCTGCTCTCGCCCGACGGCATCGTCGTCGGCACGGCGGGCACGCCGTTTACCGTCGCACGCGCGCATCCGCGCTGGGCCGAGCAGCATCCGGACGACTGGTGGACGGGCACGCTCGCCGCGCTCGCCGCGTTGCGCGCGCGGCATCCTCGCGCCTTCGGCGACGTGCGCGGGATCGGCCTGTCCGGCCAGATGCACGGCGCGGTGCTGCTCGATCGCCACGATCGCGTGCTGCGCCCGGCCATCCTGTGGAACGACATGCGCAGCGCCGACGAATGCGTGGCGCTCGAAGCCCGCGCGCCCGATCTGCATGCGATCGCCGGCAATCTCGCGATGCCGGGCTTCACCGCGCCGAAGCTCCTGTGGGTCGCGCGGCACGAGCCGCACGTGTTCCGCGAGATCGCGTGCGTGCTGATGCCGAAGGATTATCTGCGCCTGAGGCTCACGGGCGCGAAGGTGTCGGACCCGTCCGACGCGGCGGGCACGCTGTGGCTCGACGCCGCGAAGCGCGACTGGTCCGGCGCGCTCCTCGCCGCGGGCGGCATGGCGCGCGCGCAGATGCCGCGGATCGTCGAAGGCAACGCGCCGTCCGGCACGCTGCGCGCGGACATCGCACGCGAGCTCGGGCTCGCCGAAGCGGTCGTCGTCGCGGGCGGCGGCGGCGACAATGCGACGAGCGCGCTCGGCATCGGCGCGACGCAGCCGGGCGACGGCTTCGTGTCGCTCGGCACGTCGGGCGTGCTGAGCGTCGTCGGCGACCGCTTCCGGCCGAACCCGGCGTCGGCCGTCCACGCGTTCTGCCACGCGATTCCCGACCGCTGGCAGCAGATGAGCGTCGTGCTGTCGGCGGCGAGCTGCCTGCGCTGGATCTGCAAGCTGACGTCGACCGACGAGCCGGCGCTCCTCGCCGAAGTCGCCGCGCTCGATCCCGCCGCGTGCGGGAACGCGCCGTACTTCCTGCCCTATCTGTCGGGCGAGCGCACGCCGCACAACGATCCGTATGCGCAAGGCGTGTTGTTCGGGATGACGCACGGCGCCGACCGCGCGCTCCTCGGCTACGCGGTGCTCGAAGGCGTGACGCTCGCGCTCGCCGACGGCTTCGACGCGCTGATCGCAGGGGGCACGCAGACCGACGCGCTGTCGCTGATCGGCGGCGGCGCGAGAAGCGCGTACTGGGCGCAACTGATCGCCGACGCGCTCGGCGTGCGCACGCGCCGCCACGGCGGCGGCGAGACGGGCGCGGCGCTCGGCGCGGCTCGGCTCGGCTGGCTCGCGGTCGGCGGCGATCCGCGCGACGTGCTGACGAAGCCGCCGCTGCGCGACGAGTTCGCGCCGAACGCGGCTCGCCACGCGGCGCTGCGCGAGCGGCTCGACACGTTCCGCGCGCTGTACCGTCACGTGCGGCCGCTGTTCGAGCCGTCGCGCGAGCGGCTCGCGTGAGCGCCGTGCGCTACAGTGCGAACTTTTCCCCGGCGCTCGACGGCCCGCCTGACGCCCGCCTGACCTGAGATCCCTCTACCGTGTCCAAATCCTCCGAAAAACTCGATCTCGCGACGCGCGCCGCGTGGCTCTACTACGTCGCGGGCGACACCCAGAACGAAATCGCCGAGAAGCTGCAGGTGTCGCGCCCCGTCGCGCAGCGCCTCGTCGCGTTCGCGGTCGAGAAGAACCTGATTCGCGTGCGCGTCGACCATCGCGTCGCCGACTGCCTCGATCTCGCCGCGCAGCTATCGAAGCGCTACGGCCTCGCGATGTGCGAAGTCGTGCCGATCGACGGCGACGCGCCCGACGCGGTCGACCGCAAGCTCGCGGTCGCGGGCGCGCAGGTGATGGAGCGCTATCTGAACGAAGAAAGGCCGATGGTGGTCGCGGTCAGCAGCGGCCGGACGCTGAAGGCCGCGGTCGCGCAGATCGCGCAGATCGAGCGGCCGCAGCACCGGCTCGTGTCGATGGTCGGCGCGATCGCGCAGGACGGCTCGTCGAACCCGTACGACGTCGCGCAGCACATCTCCGAGAAGACGGGCGGCAAGCATTTCCTGCTGCCCGCGCCGCTCTTCGCGGACAGCAACGCCGAACGCGCGCAGTGGTGCAATCACCGGCTGTACCGGATCGTCGAGAAGCTGTCGGCGGAGGCGGACGTCGCGTTCGTCGGCGTCGGCAACATCGGCGCGCACTGCCCGCTGTTCGAGGACGGCTTCATCACCGCCGACGAACTGAGCGAGATGGTCGAGCTCGGCGCGGTGGCCGAAATGCTCGGTCTGCCGATCGATGCGCAAGGCCGGCGGATCGAGGCGTCGACGAGCGCGCGCGTGACGAGCGTCGCGCTCGACGCGCCGCCGAAGCGTCCGACGATCGGCTTCGCGGGCGGGCCGCGCAAGCGCGTCGCGGTGCTCGCGGCGCTGCGCGGCGGGTGGCTGTCGGGGCTCGTGACCGACGAAACCTGTGCGCGAGCGGCGCTCGTCGAGCAAGCCTGCTAGCGACACGCCGCGTGCTGCGCCGCATCAGTCGCGTTTCGACAGACAAACGTCCGATTTCGTCATGCAATCCGTTTTATGGGGCGCGATGCTGACCGGCATCCCGTCGCTTCCAGCGAATCGGGCGGCGTCATTTCCGTCGTTCCGCTTCGCCGCGCGCATCCCTTCGGAGAACCTCGATGAAAACAGGACGTCGACACTTCGTTCGCTCGCTGGCGAGCGCCTCGGCCGCGATGGCCGCCGCCGCATGGTCCCCGGCGCGCGCCGCGTCCGACGCATCCGCCACGCCCGCCGCCCCGCTGTCGCTGACGCCCGGCCGCTGGTCGCCGCGCAACGTCGCGCGGCTGCGCGCCGTGCTCGCCGCGCACGGTGCGCCGAGCCCGACCTACCGCGCCGACCGCCGGCCCTACGCGGTGTTCGACTGGGACAACACGAGCATCATGAACGACTGCGAAGAGGCGTTGCTGATGCACCAGATCGACGGGCTGCATTACCGCCTGACGCCTGGCCAGTTCTCCGCGATCCTGCGCCAGGGCGTGCCGGACGGCCCGTTCGACGCAAAGCTCGGCTACACGACGATCGACGGCAAGCCGGTGCGGATGGAGGACATCGCGGCCGACGTCGACAATGACTATCGCTGGCTGCACGCGAACTATCAGGGCCTCGGCGGCGACAAGCCGCTCGACGAGATCCGTCGCAGCGAGCGGTTCTTGGATTTCCGCGCGAAGCTGTATTTCATGTACGACGCGATCTGCGACACGTATCCGGTCGAGATCGGCTACAAGTGGATCATGTACTGGTACGCGGGCATGACGCGCGACGAGTTGCAGGCGATGGCGTATCAAAGCAACGTCGCGAATCTCGGCGACGCGCTGCGCAAGGTCACGTACGAAAGCTCGCGCGCGCTGCCCGGCCGAGCGGGCGTCGTCGCCGCGACGCACTTCCACGGCATCCGCATCCACGAGGAAATTCGCGCGATGATGGACACGCTGCGCTCGAACGGGATCGACGTATACGTCAGCACCGCGTCGCTCGACGACGTCGTGCGCGTGTTCGCCGGCCATCCGGCGTTCGGCTACGGCGTGCCCGACGCGAACGTGATCGGCATGCGGCTCGTGACGGCCGACGGCAAGTACGTGAACGAATACGCGCCGAACTGGCCGTTCAACTACGGGCCGGGCAAGACCGTCGGCATCCGCAACGAGCTGCAATCGAAGAAGGGCTACGGGCCGCTTCTCGTGTTCGGCGACAGCGACGGCGACGCGTGGATGCTGCGCGACTTCGCCGACACCGCCGTCGGCGTGATCGTCAACCGGATGAAGAAAGGCGAGATCGGTGTCGACAGCCGGAAGGCGGCCGAGCAGATCGGCGCGAAGGACGCGCGTCTCGTGCTGCAGGGGCGCAACGAGAACACCGGGCTGATGGTCGCCGACGAGCGCTCGATCAAGTACGGCAAGAGCGATCCCAAGCTGCTCGCGTGATCGCGCCTGCGCGCGCGCATCTCGCCGCAATGCGCACCGCAACGCGCACGGCAATGCACGCCGCGACGCGCGCCGGATCGGGCGACAGGCCAGATCCGGCGCGGCCCTCGCGTCAAGCCGCCATCGCGTGCTTCGGCTTCCGCTTGAACGCGCGCCCCGCTTCGTCGAACAGATGGCAATGCTCGGGCTGCGCGCCGACGCGCAGCCTCTCGCCCGCGCGATACATGTCGAGCGGCGGAATCCGCGCGATCAGCCCGTCCGGCGCGACAGCCGACTCCGCGTACAGATAGGCGGCGTCGCCGAGCGACTCGACCGCCATCGTCCGCGCGACGATGCCGTTGCCGCCCGCGATGCCGACGTGCAGATGCTCGGGCCGGATGCCGACCGTCACGCGCTCGCCCGCGCGCAGCGCCGCCGCTTCGACCGCGACGCGCTGCGTCTCGCCCGATTCGAAGCGCACGAGCACGCCGTCGGCCGACGCCGATTCGACGACGCCCGCGAGAAAGTTCATCTTCGGCGAGCCGATGAAACCCGCGACGAACTGGTTCGCGGGCGCGTGATACAGCGCGTTCGGCGCGCCGACCTGCTGGACGCTGCCCGCCGACAGCACGACGATCTTGTCGGCGAGCGTCATCGCCTCGACCTGATCGTGCGTCACGTAGATCATCGTCGTCTTCAGCGCGTCGTGCAGCCGGGCGAACTCGAGCCGCATCTTCACGCGCAGCGCCGCATCGAGGTTCGACAGCGGCTCGTCGAACAGGAACACCTTCGGCTTTCTCGTGATCGCGCGGCCGATCGCGACGCGCTGCCGCTGGCCGCCCGACAGTTGCTTCGGCTTGCGGTCGAGCAGATGGTCGATGTGCAGGATCTTCGCCGCCTGCCTGACCGCATCGTCGATCGCCTGCTTCTTCGCGCCCGCGAGCTTGAGGCCGAACGCCATGTTGTCGTAGAGCGTCATGTGCGGATAGAGCGCGTACGACTGGAACACCATCGCGATGCCGCGCTTCGCGCTCGGCGCGTCGTTGACCTTCGCGCCGTCGATCAGCAAGTCGCCGCTCGAGATGTCCTCGAGCCCGGCGATCATCCGCATCAGCGTGGATTTGCCGCAGCCGCTCGGCCCGACGAACACGACGAACTCGCCGTCCGCGATGTCGAGATTGACGTTGCGCAGCACTTCGTTGTCGTCGTAGCGCTTCGCGATATTGCGCAGGAGCACGCTTGCCATGATTTGTCTCCGTTCAGTTAGGCGGCCGCGCGACGATCGAACGCGCTCGGCATGATCGTTCAGTGCGGCTGCACCGCGCCCGTCGCGACCCATTGCGCGACGAGCCCGGGCAGCTCGCGCATGTCGTCGAACACGCGCCGCGCGCCGATCCCGCGCAGCGCACCGACCTGCGCCGGCGACGCGTGCCCGCCGCCGACGAAGCCGAGCACCGTCATGCCCGCTGCCGCCGCGGCCGTCACGCCCGTCGCGCTATCCTCGACGACGAGGCACTGCGAAGGCGCGACGCCGAGCGCGCGCGCGGCGGCGAGATAGACGTCGGGCGCGGGCTTCGGCCGCGCGACGCCGTCCGCGCAGAAAAGCCGCTCGCCGAAGAAGCGCTTGAGGCCCGTCCGGCGCAGCGCGGCGTCGACGTAATGCCGCCGGCTGTTGCTCGCGCACGCGATCGTCAGATCGATCTGCGCGAGCGCCGCGTCGATGCCGTCGACGATCGGCGCCTCGACGGCCGCTTCCTCGACGCTGCGCCGAATCGCTTCGACATCCGAATCGACGAGCGCGCGGCCCGCGCGCGCGCTCGCGCTGTCGAGCACGCGCTCGGTCCGCAGGCCGAGGAGCGGCATCACGATCGGCCGCACCGCGACGCCCGGCCAGCGCGCTTCGAGCTCGCGCACGAGCACGTCGGCCGCGATCGCCTCGCTGTCGATCAGCACGCCGTCGCAGTCGCAGACGAGCACGCGCGCGTCGTTCGCCCGCGCCGTCGCACTTGCCGTCGCACTTGCCGTCATTTGACCGCCCCGAACGTGAGGCCGCGCACGAGCTGCTTCTGCGACAGCCAGCCGACGACGAGGATCGGCGCGACCGCGAGCAGCGACGCCGCCGACAGCTTCGCCCAGAAGAGCCCTTCGGGGCTCGAGTACGACGCGATGAACACGGTCAGCGGCGCGGCGTTCGAGCTCGACAGATTGATGCTCCAGAACGCTTCGTTCCACGACAGGATCACGAGCAGGAGCGCGGTCGACGCGAGCCCCGGCAGCGCCATCGGCATCAGCAGATAGACGATCTCCTGCCACGTCGACGCGCCGTCGATGCGCCCCGCTTCGAGGATGTCCCTTGGAATCTCGTTGAAGTACGTGAACGTCATCCACACGGCGATCGGCAGATTGATCAGCGTGTAGACGATCACGAGCCCCGAGACGGTGTCGAGGAGCCCCGCGTTCTTCCACAGCAGATAGATCGGCACGAGCACGCCGACGGACGGCATCATCTTCGTCGACAGCATCCACAGCAGCACTTTCTGCGTGCGCTTGCCGGGAAAGAACGCCATCGCGTACGCGGCGGGCACCGCGAGCAGCAGGCAGATCACGGTGGCGCCCGCCGAGAGCAGCACCGAGTTCCACGCGAACGCGAAGTAGTTGCTGCGCGCGAACACCTCGCGGAAACTGTCGAGCGTCGGCACGAAGACGAGCGTCGACGAATACGCCTGCTGCTCGGTCTTGAACGCGGTGATCGCCATCCAGAAGATCGGGAAGAACAGCACGAGCGCGACGAGCCACGCCAGCACGCCGGGCAGCGCGCGCTTCACGGCGCCGAACGCGGCGGGCAGCCCGCCGCCCGCGCCGCGCGAAGTCCCATGCGAAGTCGATACGGTCAGATCGCTCATGCTTCGTACTCCCCTTTCAGATTCCGCGCGAGCATTCTCACGAGGAAGAACGACACGACGTTCGCGAGCACGACGGCGAGAATCCCGCCCGCCGATGCAAGCCCGACGTCGAACTGCTGCAGGCCGAGCGCGTAGATCAGGTACGACAGGTTCGTCGTCGCGTCGCCCGGGCCGCCGCCCGTCGTCGTATAGATTTCCGCGAAGATCGACAGCAGGAAGATCGTCTCCATCATCACGACGACCGCGATCGCGCGCTTCAGGTGCGGCAGCGTGATGTAGAAGAACATCGCGAACGGGCCCGCGCCGTCGATCCGCGCGGCCTCCTTCTGCTCCTGGTCGAGCGACTGGATCGCGGTGAAGAGAATCAGGAAGGCGAACGGCAGCCATTGCCACGCGACGATCATCACGATCGACGCGAGCGGATATTGCGCGAACCAGTCGATCGGCTGCATCCCGAGCGCGCGCATCGCACACGCGACGAGTCCGTATACCGGATGCAGGATCATGTTCTTCCAGATGAGCGCCGACACCGTCGGCATCACGAAGAACGGCGCGATCGCGAACAGGCGCGCGACGCCCTGCCCGTAGAACTTGCGGTCGAACAGCACGGCCATCAGCACGCCGCCGGCCACCGTGATCGCGAGCACCGAGCCGATCAGCGCGAGCGTGTGCCAGATCGCCGGCAAGAACGACGGATCGGTCGCGAGAAAGCGGTAGTTGTCGAGGCCGGCGAAGCCTTGGACGTCGGGGTTCAGCAGGTTGTAGCGAGAAAGCGAGAACCAGATCGTCATCGCGAGCGGGATCGCCATCCACAGGAACAGCACGGCGACGGACGGCGTCGCGAGCCAGCGCGCCGGCTTGCCGCGCGCGCGCTCGTCGGCAGCGGGCCTCGCGTCGCCAAGCGACGCCGAGTGAGCGAGAGGAAGACGTAAGTGACGCATGATCGGGATCACCTCGTTCGATACGCGGGCGCGCGTGCCGCCTGCGCCCGCGTCACTGCGATGCCGTGCGCGCCGCGCCCGCGAGCGGCGCGGCGCGCGCGGCGCTTCACTTCCGGTAGCCGGCCTGGCGCGCCGCGCGATCGGCCGCGGCCTGACCGGCGGCGAGCGCCTGATCGACGCTCATCTGCCCCGCGACCGCGCCCGCGATCGCCTGGCCGACCACCGTGCCGAACGACTGGAATTCAGGAATGCCGACGTACTGGACGCCCGTGTACGGCACCTTCTTCAGCGAAGGATCGTTCGGATCGGCGGTCTGGATCGCCTTCAGCACGAAGTCGGAGAACGGCGCGGCGGCCTTGTATTCGGCGCGCTGATAAGTCGATTGGCGCGTGCCCGGCGGCACCGACGCCCAGCCTTCGTCCTTGCCGGCCATTTCGACGTACTGCTTCGACGTCGCCCATTCGATGAACTTCTTCGCCGCGTCCTGCTGCTTCGATGTCTTCGGGATCGCGAGCGCCCATGCCCACAGCCAGTGCGAGCCCTTCGGCGTGGCGGCCACGGGCGCCGCCGCGAAGCCGATCTTGTCCGCGACTTGCGATTGCTGCCTGTTGTACAGCATGCCCGCCGCGACCGTCGCGTCGATCCACATCGCGCACTTGCCCGACGCGGTGAGCGTCAGGTTCTCGTTGAAGCCGTTCGAGCTCGCGCCCGGCGGCCCGTTCTTCCTCAGCAGGTTCACGTAGAAGTTGATCGCCTTCTTCCATTCGGGCGACGTGAGCTGCGCGTTCCAGTTCTCGTCGAACCAGCGGCCGCCGAACGTGTTGACGACCGTCGACACGTACGCCATGTTCTCGCCCCAGCCGGCCTTGCCGCGCAGGCAGATCCCGTACGTGCCGTTCGCCTTGTCGGTCAGCTTGTCGGCGAACTCGGCGATCTGGTCGTAGGTCGGCTGCCCGGGCATCTTCAGGCCCTTCGCCGCGAACAGGTCCTTCCGATAGAACGTCATCGAGCTCTCGACGTAGAACGGCAGCGCGTAGAGCTGGCCGTTGTACGACAGCGAGTCGCGCGCCGTCTTGATCACGTCGTTCAGATCGTAGTCGGCGGGCAGGTTCGTCATCGGCGCGAGCCAGCCGCGCTTGCCCCACTGCGGCGCCTCGTACGTGCCGATCGCCATCACGTCGAACTGGCCGCTGCCCGTCGTGATGTCGGTCGTCGCGCGCTGACGCAGCACGTTTTCTTCGAGAATCACCCAGTTCAAACGAATGTCCGGGTTCGCCTTCTCGAACGCGGACGACAGCTTCTTCAGCTCGATCATGTCCGGGTTGTTGAGCGTCGCGACCGTCAGCGTCGCCGCCTGCGCGGCGAGCGCCGACGACGCGAGCGCGGCGCCCGCGAAGAGGCGCGCGGCGGCGGCGATGAACGTCTTTCGTTGCATGGCATGTCTCCTGTCTTGATATCGTGTTTGCCGCCCGTTGGACGGACTGCTTCAAGCGCTTTGCTGCATCCCGCACGCGCGCGCATAGCGCGAGATCACGTCCCGGATTCGGTGGCGCACCCACGCGACCGGCTCGCGCTCGAGCTCGCCGCGACGGCACGCGGCATACACGTCGGGCAGCCATTGCGCGACGAGCGTCTCGGGCGGCGCGCGGCGCGCGAGGTTGTCGAAGAGGCGCGCGAGCGCCGCCGCGACGGCGGGCTGCAGCCAGTAATAGCGGATCCGGTCGCTGTAGCTGAACTGACGCGCGAGCCGCTGCGCGAGCGCGTCGCCGCGGTAGTACGGCGCCCAGTATTCGGGACGCTCGCGCATCGCCGCATCGATCACGTCGCGCAGCTGCGAGCGTTCGGACGCGTCGTCGAAGAGCGCATCCTCGATGTAGGTCAGCGCGAACAGCGCCTCGCGCAGCGCGAAGGTCAGCGCCGGCCCGACCTTCAGGATCGCAAAGTGATCGCGAACGAGCGCGGCGAGCGCGTCGTCCGTCTGATAATCGGTCGAATGCGCTTCGAACACGAGCGGCGGCGTGCGCAGGATGCTCGCACCGAGCTCGGCTCCGCGCGCCGGATCGTAGTCGAGCACGCGGCGATCGTCGAAGTCGACGCCCGGCTGTGCGACGATCGCGATCACGCGCGACCACGCGTCGCGCAAGCCGTGCCGCGCGAACGCGTCGCGATGCGCGGCGAGCGTCGCGCTCACGCTGTCCGCGCGCGTGACTTCGATTTGCGAGAACGCGCCGCGATGGCCGGCCGCCGCGCCGCGCGCATCGCTCGCCGGGGGATTCGCTTCGCCGCCATGCTCGTTCGCCGCGCCATGCGCCGCTTCATGCGCCGCTTCATACGCCGCGCCGGTTGCCGTGTCCGTTGCCGCGCCGGCCGCCGCCACGCTCAGCTCGCCGCCCGGCGTCGGCACTTCAGTGCCGATCACGTAGACGGGCGACACGCCCGCGGCGGCGGCCGCCTCTTCCGCGGCCGCGCAAAGCTGCGCCGCGCGCTCGGCGAGCGTCGCGTCGGACAGCGGCGCGGCATCGTCCGCGCACGCCATGCTCGCGTCGAGATGGATCTTCATGAAGCCCGCGGCGACGTACGCGGCGACCATCGTCCGCGCCTCGCGCATCGCGTCGTGCGCGCACAGGTGCCGCCACGGATTCGGGCCGAGGTGATCGCCGCCGAGAATCAGCGCCTGCGCCGGAAAGCCCGCGTCGCGCGCGAGCGCGTCGACGTCTCGCCGGAAATCCGCGGGCGTCATCCCGGTATAGCCGCCGCGATGATTGACTTGGTTGCAGGTCGCTTCGACGAGAAGCGGCGATTCGTCCGCGCGCGCCGCTTCGAACGCCGCTTCGAGCACGAGGCGATGCGCACTGCACACCGAATAGATGCCGCTCGCGCGGCCCGCGCGGTTCGCGTCGAAGATCCCGCGCAGCATCTGCACCGGGTGGCCGGTCGCACGCGGGCGTTCGACGACGGTGCTCACGCCGCGCATCGCCCCCCCCGCTCGGCGAGAAAACGATCGATTTCGTCCGGCATGCTGTTGCCCTCCATCGGCCCGACGCGCGACACCGCGAGCGCGCCCGCCGCGTTCGCGCGAGCGAGCGCGGTCGCGGCCGGCAGCCCCGCGATCGCGCACGCGACGAACGTGCCGCCGAAGCAGTCGCCCGCGCCGGTCGGATCGACTTCGGCGGTCTCGTATGCGGGCGCGGCGACGCTGCCCGTGCGGTCGAACGCGGCGCTGCCCGCCGCGCCGCGCTTCAGCACGACGCGCTCGAGGAGCGGATGCGTCGCGAGCAGCCCCGCGATCGCGCGCTCGGCCGGCTGCGGTCCGCAGAAGAACGGCAGATCGGCGTCGCTCGGCAGGAACAGGTGGCACGCGTCGAGCATCTCGCGGAGCGCCGAGCGCATCGGCGCGAACGCGAGCATCTCGGCGCGCACGTTCGGATCGAACGAGATCTTCGCGCCGACGCGCGCCGCCTCGATCACGCCGCGCTTCACCGCGGCGATCGCGTTCTCGCTCGTGAGCGACGAGCCCATCACGTGGAAATAGCGACAGCCCGCGAACATCGACGGATCGACGTCGGCCGGCTCGAGGAGCGCGGATGCGCTGCCTTCGATGCTGAATACGAATTGCCGGCCGCCGTCCGCGCGATAGGCGACGCATGCGATGCCGGTCGGCCGCGCGGCGCGGCGAACGCGCGCGACGTCGACGCCGTGGCCCGCGAGCCGCGCGACGATCGCGTCGCCGAACGCGTCGTTCCCGACGCAGCCCGCGTACGCGACCGACGCGCCCATGCGCGCCGCCTGATCGGCGAAGATCGCGGGCGCGCCGCTCGGAAACGGGCCGGCGAACGCGCCCGGCACATCGAAGCCCTGGCCGCGCTGCGCGGCGACGAATTCGGCGAGCAGTTCGCCTGCGGCGACGATCGCGGCCATCACGCCGGCTCGCGCAGGGCCGCCCCGAGGCGACTGACCGCCCCCGCGCGGGAGAACGAGCGACGAAAGCATGGGAATCGTTTCATGTCAGCTCATCCAGTTGCCGCCGTCGACGTTGAGCGTCTGGGCGGTGATGTAGTCGGCGTCGGCCGACGCGAGGAACAGCGCGGCGCCGGTGAGATCGTCGGGCACGCCCATTCTGCCGAGCGGCACCGCTTCGCCGACGAGCCGCTTCTTCTCGCCGAGCGGGCGGTTCTCGTAGCGCGCGAAGAGCGCGTCGACCTGCACCCACATCGGCGTGTCGACGACGCCGGGCGCGATGCCGTTCACGTTGATCCGGTGCTTCGCGAGCGCGAGCGCGGCCGACTGCGTGTAGCTCAGCACCGCGGCCTTCGTCGCGCAGTAGTGCGACACGAGCGCCTCGCCGCGGCGGCCCGCCTGCGACGCCATGTTGACGATCTTGCCGCCGCGCCCCTGCTCGACCATCCGCTGCGCGACCGCCTGCATCAGGAAGAACATCCCCTTCACGTTGACGGCGAAGAGGCGGTCGAACACGTCCCACGATTCGTCGAGGAGCGGGCGCATGTCGAAGAGCGCCGCGTTGTTGAAGAGAATGTCGACGCCGCCGAAGCGCTCGACCGCCGTGGCGACGATGCGCGCGATGTCGTCGCGGCGCGTGACGTCCGCCGGCACGGCGATCGCGCGGTCGGAATGCGCGTCGATGAGCCGCGCGAGCGAGCCGTCGGCCGGCTTCAGATCGACGAGCACGCAAAGCGCGCCCTCTTCCAGATAGCGCCGCGCCACCGCTTCGCCGATACCGCTTGCCGCGCCCGTCAGGATCGCGACCTTCTCCTGCAGTCTCACGGGTGTCTCCGATTCGTTATACGTCGCGCCGTCGGCCGTCGAATCGAGCGTTCGCTCGCCTATCGATCATTTGCTCCATGCGCGAACGCATGATCGATCACGAATCCGGCACTGTCAAGGCGGAAGAGCCGTCTTTCGATGATGCGCCGCCGCATCGCGAATGCGGGCGGCTCAGGCGGGAGAAGGGCTACGGGCGGGGTGTACGGCGCGAGGATGCAACGCGATCGGATACGTTATATCATCACGCCATCTTCCGTCCGACCGGTTCGCACGATGGCCTCGACCCACTCGCTCTCCGCCCGCCTCTCCCGCGCCGACGCGTTCGCCGCCGAGCACGGCCTCGCGTGGACGCCGCTGCGCCGGCAAGTCTACGAGCGCGTGCTCGCCTCCGGCCGGCCGATCGGCGCGTACGATCTGCTCGCCGAGCTCGAGCCGCAACGCGGCCGCGTGCCGCCGACGACCGTCTACCGCGCGCTCGAATTTCTCGTCGAGCACGGCTTCATCCACCGGATCGAATCGAAGAACGCGTTCATCGCGTGCTGCGAGATCGGCAAGCCGCACGAAGGGCAGTTCCTGATCTGCGAGGAATGCGGCGAAACCGTCGAGATTCCCGGCGGCGATCTCGCCAAGCAGCTCTCGGCGAGCCCGCCCGCGCACGGCTTCGAGGTGCATCGGCAGGTCGTCGAGCTGACCGGCCTCTGCGGACAGTGCAAGACGAAGCACGCGCACCACGGCTGAGCCGCTCGACATCTTTTCCGGCTGCCTTCCCCCGGCTTTTCATTCCGTCAACCGAATCGAGGATCGACCGCATGTCCTTTGCCGCCACGTTGCGTGCGCCGTTGCGCACGTTTGCATCTTTGTCGCGCGCGCCGCGTTCGGCAGGCTCGCCGCTCACGCTGCGCGCGTCGCGCGTGACGCGCACGCTCGCCGCCGGCGTCGCCGCGCTCGCGCTCGCCGGCACCGCGTTTGCGCAGAACGCGACGTTCAAGATCGTCGCCGCCGAGAACTTCTACGGCGACGTCGCTAAGCAGATCGGCGGCGCGCACGTCGTGGTGTCGAGCATCCTCAGCAATCCGGATCAGGATCCGCATCTGTTCGAAGCGAGCCCGAAGGTCGCGCGCGAGCTGCAGCGCGCGGACCTCGTGATCTACAACGGCGCCGACTACGATCCGTGGATGGCAAAGCTCCTCGCCGCGTCGAAGAATACGAAGCGCAAAGCGGTCATCGTCGCGGAGCTCGTCGGCAAGAAGGCGGGCGACAACCCGCACCTGTGGTACGACCCGGCGACGATGCCCGTCGCCGCGCGCGCGCTCGCCGCGGCGCTCGGCTCGGCCGATCCGGCGCACAAGGCCGAGTACGACGCGAACCTCGCGAAGTTCGTCGCGTCGATCAAGCCGATCGACGCGAAGGTCGCCGAGCTGCGCGCGCGCTACAAGGGCGTGCCCGTGACCGCGACGGAGCCCGTGTTCGGCTACATGGCCGATGCGATCGGGCTCGAGATGCGCAACCCGCGCTTCCAGCTCGCAACGATGAACGACACCGAGGCGAGCCCCGCCGACGTCGCCGCGTTCGAGAACGATCTGAGAAAGCGCCAGGTGCGCGTGCTGATCTACAACAGCCAGGCGGTCGAGCCGATGACGAAGCGGATGCTGACGATCGCGCAGGATGCGCGCGTGCCGACGGTGAGCGTCACCGAGACGCAGCCCGCCGGCAAGACCTTCCAGCAATGGATGCTCGCGCAGCTCGACGCGCTCGCGGCGGCGCTCGGCCAGCGTCCGTAACGACATGACCCAATCCATGCATGCGCTCGAACTCGAACACGTGACGCTCGCGCTCGGCGGCCGCACGATCCTGCGCGACGTGAGCTTCGCCGTCGAGGCGGGCGAATTCGTCGGCGTGCTCGGGCCGAACGGCGCCGGCAAGACGACGCTGATGCGCGCGGTGCTCGGCCTCGTGCCGGCCGAATCCGGCGCGATCCGCGTCGCGGGCGAGCCCGTCGCGCGCGGCAATCCGGCGATCGGCTACATGCCGCAGATCCGCAGCGCGCTCGCCGGTCGCCGCGTGCGCGGCCACGACTTCGTCGCGATGGCGGCGGACGGCCATCGCTGGGGGCTGCCGCACGCGAGCGCTTCGGTCGCGGCCGACGTCGACCGCGTACTCGAGCTCGTCGGCGCGACGGCCCTCGCGAAGCGGCCGCTTTCCGAGCTGTCGGGCGGCGAGCGCCAGCGCCTGCTGCTCGCGCAATGCCTGCTCGGCGCGCCGAAGCTCCTGTTGCTCGACGAGCCGCTCATCAGCCTCGATCCGAATCATCAGCGCGGCGTCGTCGAGCTCGTGCGGCGCGTGCAGCGCGAGCTCGGCATCACCGTGCTGTTCTCCGCGCACGAGCTCAACCCGCTGTTGAACGCGCTCGATCGCGTGCTGTATCTCGGCAACGGCGTCGCGGCGCTCGGCACCGTCGACGAAGTAATCACGAAGCCCGTGCTGTCGCGGCTGTACGGCTCGCCGATCGACGTGATGCGCGTGAACGGCCGCATCTTCGTGATGTCGGGCGACGTCGAGGTCGAGAAGCACGATCACGGGCACGAAGACGAGCACGACCACGAGCATGCTCGCGGACATGGGCACGGCCATGGCCACGCCCACTCACACGGCGCCGGACACTCACACGATGTTTGAATACGAATTCATGGTCAACGCGTTCGCGGCGGCGGGGATCGTCGCCGTGCTCGCGGGCATCGTCGGCTACTTCCTCGTGCTGCGCGGGCAGACGTTCGCGGGCCATGCGCTGTCGCACGTCGGCTTCACCGGCGCGACGGGCGCGGCGCTCCTCGGCCTGTCGCCGATCTGGGGGATGATCGGCTTCACGCTCGCCGCCGGCATCGGCATGGGCGCGCTCGGCGAGCGGCTCGCGGGCCGCGACGTCGCGATCGGCGTGATCCTGTCGGTCGCGCTCGGCTGCGGGCTGCTGTTCCTGCATTTCTACACGAGCTACGCGACGCAAGTCACGGCGCTCCTGTTCGGCAACGTGCTCGGCGTGAGCCACGCGACGCTCGTCGTGCTCGCCGCGATCGGCGCGGTGAGTCTCGTCGCGCTCGCGGCGATCGCGCGGCCGCTCCTCTTCGCGTCGCTGCAGCCGGAGCTCGCGGAGGCGAAGGGCGTGTCGCTGCGGCTCGTGTCGATCCTGTTCCTGTCGATCTGCGCGCTCGCCGTCGCCGCGTGCACGCAGATCGTCGGCGTGCTGCTCGTGTTCACGCTGCTCGTCGGGCCCGCGGCCGCCGCACAGAATCTCGCGACGCGCCTCACGACGGGCGTCTGGCTCGCGGCCGCGTTCGCGCTCGGCGAAGCGTGGCTCGGCATCACGCTCGCGTATTACACCGACTGGCCGACGAGCTTCTGGATCACCGCGCTGTCGGCAGTCGTCTATGGCGCGAGTCTCGCCGGGCGGCGGCACAACGCATGACGTTCGGCGGCGCGCGAAGCACGCCGATCGGCCGATAGAAAAGCCCACGCCGCTCGCCTGAGCCGTGTGGGCTTTTTTCGTTGCCGGGTCGCTCTCGCGAGCGATCTATCGTATGCTCATCGGCACAGCACGCGCGCGTGATGCTCGATGTGATCGGCGATGAACGTCGAGATGAAGTAATAGCCGTGATCGTAGCCTTCGTGACGGCGCAGCGTGAGCGGCTGCCCCGCCGCGCGGCATGCGGCCTCGAACACGTCCGGGTTCAGCTGCGTCGCGAGGAACGGGTCGGCGAGCCCCTGATCGATCAGAATGCCTTCGCCGAAGTGCGGCGCGTCCGCGCGCGCGACCCGTTCGCTTGCGTCGTACTGCTTCCACGCGTCGCGATCGGCGCCCAGATAACCGGAAAACGCCTTCTCGCCCCACGGGCAACGCGTCGGCGCCGCGATCGGCGCGAATGCCGACACCGACCGATACACGCCCGGATTGCGCAGCGCGAGCACGAGCGCGCCGTGCCCACCCATCGAATGGCCGAAGACGCCGAGCCGCGCGCCGTCGATCGGCAACCCGGCCGTCACGATCTCGCGCAGTTCGTCGACGACGTACGCATCCATCCGCCAGTGCGTCGACCACGGCGCTTCGGTCGCATTCACGTAGAAGCCCGCGCCGACGCCGAAGTCCCACGCATCCGCCTCGCCCGGCACGCCCGCGCCGCGCGGGCTCGTATCGGGCGCGACGAGCGCGATCCCATGCCGCGCGGCGAAGCGCTGCGCGCCCGCCTTGATCGCGAACGTCTCCTCGGTGCACGTGAGCCCCGCCAGATAGAACAGCGCCGGCACGCGGCCGTGCGCCGCCTGCGGCGGCACGTACACCGAGAACTGCATCGGCAGTCCGATCGCCTTCGACTCATGGCGATAGAAGCGCTGTTCGCCGCCGTGACACGCGTGCGACGAAACGAGTTCGAGCATTGTCCGTCTCCTGTCGATCAGATGTCGACCGAACCAGGCGCCTTGGCGCTTGGGTCGGTCCGATGCGAAGCCGTTAGCGCATCGGCGCTGACTCCGCTCGCAAGCAAGGTTCGCGATCAGTACAGCACGACCGAGCGGATCGACTCGCCCTTCTTCATCAGATCGAAGCCGTCGTTGATCCGTTCGAGGGGCAGTGTGTGCGTGATCAGGTCGTCGATGTTGAGCTTGCCTTCCATGTACCAGTCGACGATCTTCGGCACGTCGGTGCGCCCGCGCGCGCCGCCGAACGCCGAGCCTTTCCACTCGCGGCCCGTCACCAGCTGGAACGGCCGCGTGCTGATCTCCTCGCCCGCCGCCGCGACGCCGATGATGAACGACTGGCCCCAGCCCTTGTGCGTGCACTCGAGCGCCTGGCGCATCACCTTCACGTTGCCGATGCATTCGAACGAATAGTCCGCGCCGCCGTCCGTCAGTTGCACGACGTGATCGACGACGTTCTCGACCTCGCTCGGGTTGACGAAGTGCGTCATGCCGAATTTCCTCGCCAGCTCGACGCGCTTCGGGTTGAGGTCGACGCCGATGATCTTGTCCGCGCCGACCATCTTCGCGCCCTGGATCACGTTCAGGCCGATCCCGCCAAGACCGAACACGACCACGTTCGCGCCCGCCTCGACCTTCGCCGAGTAGACGACCGCGCCGACGCCCGTCGTCACGCCGCAGCCGACGTAGCAGATCTTGTCGAACGGCGCGTCCTCGCGCACCTTCGCCACCGCGATCTCCGGCACCACGATGTAGTTCGAGAACGTCGACGTGCCCATGTAGTGGAAGATCGGCTTGCCGCCGATCGAGAAGCGCGACGTCGCATCGGGCATCAGGCCCTTGCCCTGCGTCGCGCGGATCTTCTGGCACAGGTTCGTCTTGCGCGACAGGCAGAACTTGCACTCGCGGCATTCGGGCGTGTAGAGCGGAATCACGTGGTCGCCCTTCCTCACGGTGCCGACGCCCGGACCGACGTCGACGACGACGCCCGCGCCTTCGTGGCCGAGGATCGCCGGGAAGATGCCTTCGGGGTCCGCACCGGAGAGCGTGTAGTAGTCCGTGTGGCAGATGCCCGTCGCCTTCACCTCGATCAGCACCTCGCCCGCGCGCGGACCTTCGAGATCGACCTCTTCGATCGTCAGCGGTTCGCCCGCCTTCCAGGCGATCGCGGCTTTCGTTTTCATGCGTGTTCTCCAGAGAAGTAGCTGGGTTGAGTGCCCAAAGTGTATCCGCATGCACGGCCGGCCCGGCGGCAGCGGCAAGGAAATTGGCAGGAATCGGCGGAAAGTTGTCAGGACCCGGCGGCCATCGCCATGCCCGTTCCTGCGGCGCCGCCCGTTCTTCCCGTCCGTTCTTCCCGCCCGGGTGCGCACATGCCCGGGGGCCGGATGCCCGCGACGGGTGACGCGCGTCGCCGACGTATCCGGAGCACGCGCGCCCGCGCCCGGCGGGCGCACGTGCCGCCCGTGATTGTGCCCCAACTCGCCGCACGCCGCCGCACGCCGCCGTTCGTCGACGGGGCGCGATCGGTCGCGACGCGCGAGCGGACCGGATAAACGAACCCGCAATACCGGTGCCGGCGCGCCGCCGGACGCAGTGCGCCCCGTGCCCAGGAGAACCGCGCCCGCCGGCAGCGCTCGCGAACAACGGCGACCGTGCGCGCCGGGACGCGCTCCCGCGGCGCGAGCGATCGTCCGGATCGATGAAGTGGGTTAAGATCGGCGCCGTCTCGGCAAGTCGATGGTGAAACGGCATGGCAGCGGAAATCCCCCCTCGGCATCGAACGACGACCGTCGATGTCGTGATCTATCCGGGATTCAAGGCAATCGAGGCCGTCGGCGTCATCAACGTGTTCGATTATGCGAACGCGCGGCTCGCCGCCGCCGGACACGCGCCCGTCTACGATCTTCAGATCGCCGCGCCCGCGAAGGGCGCAGTCAAGTCCGACACGCTCATCGTGCTCGAAGCGACCAAGGCGATCGATACCCTCGCCGTGCCGGATACGGCGATCGTCGTCGGCGCGCGCGACATCGAACGCGCGCTGCGCGACACGTCGATGCTCGTCGGCTGGTGCCGCGACGTGTCCGGCCGGATCGGCCGGATGGTGGGGCTGTGCTCCGGCTGCTTCTTTCTTGCCGAGTCCGGGATGCTGGACGGCCGCCGCGCGACGACGCACTGGAGCGTCGCGACCATGTTGCAGGTTCGCTATCCGGCGGTAAAGGTGGAACCCGACGCCATTTTCGTGCGGGAAGGCAACGTGTGGACTTCGGCGGGCGTCACGGCCGGCCTCGATCTCGCGCTCGCGATGGTCGAAGAGGATCTCGGCCGGGAGATCGCGCTCGCCGTCGCGCGCGATCTCGTGATCTACCTGAAACGGCCCGGCGGACAATCGCAGTTCAGCGTCTATCTGGCCAGTCAGATGACCGCCCACTCGTCCATCCGCGACGTTCAGGACTGGATTCTGAATTCGCTGGACGAGCGTTTGACCGTTGCGCAACTCGCGAAGCGCGCCACGATGAGCGAGCGCAACTTCATCCGCGTCTTCGTGCGGGAAACCGGCTATCGACCGGCCGAATTCATCGAAATCGCACGACTGGAAAAAGCGCGTCGAATGCTCGAGCAAGAAGGGCTGCCGCTCAAGACCGTCGCCGTTCGCAGCGGATTTCATTCCGACGATCAACTACGGCGCGTGTTCGTGCGCCGCCTGGGCGTGACGCCCGGCGCCTACCGCGAACGGTTCTCCGGCACCGGCGTGCGCGAGCTGCCCGCGAGCGGCGACGCGCACTGAAGCGTCGGCCGCGCCGGCGCTCTCCTGCCGGGCGCCCGGCGAAACGCCGTGCGTCGCCGTGTCCGACCGCCGTTTTCGGCGGCGCGGCGATGCGATTCGCGTGGCGAACGCTTCGCTTTCACGACGACGTTCGCGCCGCGCCGGTCGAAGCGGCATCGACGCCGGCCGGCGCGACGGAAACACTCACACGCCCGCCGCGAACCATGCTTCGGTGCGTCGATAGAGTTCGACGAAGCGCGCGTGGCGCGCGGCAAGCGAGGCATCGTGCGCCGGCGCGGCGACGCGGGTCGCGCCCGGCGCGAGCGCGGCGAACTCCGCCGCCCGCCAATGGCCCGCCGCGACGCCGCCGAGCAGCGCCGCGCCGCGCGCGGCGGCGTCCGCGCCGTCGACCGCGAAGAGCTCGACGTCGAGCACGTCGGCGAGCAGTTGCCGCCAGCGCGGCTCGACCGAGCCGCCGCCCGCGAGCCGCAGCGCACGCACGGGCGAGCCGTCGGCGCGGATCGCGTCGAGCCCCGCGCGCAACGCGAACGCGACGCCTTCGAACGCCGCGCGCATCAGCGCGCCGCGCGAGTCGCCAAGCGACAAGCCGAGCCAGCCGCCTCTCGCGGCGGGATTCATCCACGGCGAGCGCTCGCCCGTCAGATACGGCAGAAAGCTGATCCGCGGCGATGCGTTCGCGCCGAACGCATCGTCGTAGGCGGCGCGCCAATCCGGATAGACGAGCCAGCCGCGCGCCGATTCGAGCGCGATCCCGACGTTCTGCATCGCGGCCATCGTGTAATAACGCGCGCCGCCCGCCGCACGATAACGGTGCAGGCCCGCGCGCGGCACAGCGCCCTGCGCGGTCAGCACGACGATCTGGCCGCCCGTGCCGGTCGTCAACAGCGCGTCGCCGTCGTGCGCGAGGCCGCTGCCGAGCGCCGCGCACGGCGTGTCGCCCGCGCCCGTCGCGAGCGCGATGCCCGCGGGCAGGCCGAGCGCGCGCGCCGCATCGGCCGACAGCGTGCCGCACCGCGCGTCCGATGCGCTCGGCGGCGCGAACAACGCGCGTGGCAAGCCGAGCGATTCGATCAGCGCATCGTCCCAGTCTCCGTCCGGGCCCGCGAGCGCGGTCGCGCACGCGTCGGACGGATCGCTCGCGACATCGCCGCCCAGCGCGACGCGCAGCCAGTCTTTCGGCTGCAGCGCCCAGCGCGCGGCGCGCAGCGTGTCGGGCTCATGCGCGGCGAGCCACGCGAGCAGCGGCCCCGCCATGCCGGGCGACACGGGATTGGACGCCGCGGGCCAGCTCGCGACGAGCGCGGTCGCCCGCGCATCGGGCCAGAGCATCGCGGGCCGCAGCGCGCGCCCGGACGCGCCGGTCAGCACGACGCCGTGCATCTGCCCGGAAAAGCCGATCGCCCGCACCTGCTCGCGCTCGCGTCCGGGCAAGCGCTGCGCGGCGTCGGCGAGCGCGCGCCACCACGCGGCGACGTCGATCTCCGCCCAGCCTGGCTGCGGCGTCGCGACCGCGTACGCGGCGCCCGCCGACGCACATACGCGCCCGTCGCCGTCGACGATCGCGAGCTTGAGGGAACCGGTCCCCAGATCGATGCCGAGAAATCGCATAACGAAACATGGATTCGAATGAGCCGACGCCGATGATAACCGTCCGCTCGTCCGCGCTCACGCAGTCCGCGTGTACCGCCCAAATTCCCGCACGAAACGGCTGCGCGCGGGTTAACCCGGTGCGAATTTCGCGCGTCGCGCGCGGCCACTATGCCGCTCCGTCGATACAGACCATAAACCAGACGATATTTGGCGACGTCGACCGATCAATTTTGGCCGGCGATAAAACCGCGACACCCACTTGCCCGCAGGTCCCCGAGATGAACGCATCGCTCCCCGACGCCCCGCGCGCATATCGACGCAGCAAAGCACGGAATAGAACCCAGTGCTCTTGTTGCGGTTCGTCGATGCGCATAACGTCGAATCATCTTCAAAACAAGATCATGGAGTGAGACAGATGCAATCGAACACGGTCCATCCGTGCGATGACGTGCTGCCGTCCGGCAAGCTGCTGACGCTCGGGCTGCAACACGTTCTCGTCATGTATGCAGGCGCCGTCGCGGTGCCGCTCATCGTCGGCGGCGCACTCAAGCTGCCGAAAGACCAGATCGCCTTCCTGATCAGCGCGGACCTGTTCGCGTGCGGGATCGCGACGCTGATCCAGACGCTCGGCCTGTGGATCTTCGGGATCCGCCTGCCCGTCATCATGGGCTGCACGTTCGCGGCCGTGGGTCCGATGATCGCGATCGGCACGAACCCCGGCCTCGGCATCCTCGACATCTTCGGCTCGACGATCGCGGCGGGCGCGATCGGCATCGTGCTCGCGCCGATGATCGGCAAGCTGCTGCGGTTCTTTCCGCCCGTCGTCGTCGGCACCGTGATCTCCGTGATCGGTCTGTCGCTGATGGAAGTCGGGATCAACTGGGCGGCGGGCGGCGTCGGCAATCCGAATTACGGCGATCCGGTCTATCTCGGCCTGTCGCTCCTCGTGCTGATGCTGATCCTCCTCATCAACAAGTTCGGCCGCGGCTTCGTCGCGAACATCTCCGTGCTGCTCGGCATGGTCGCGGGCTTCGCGATCGCGTTCGCCGCGGGCCGCGTGAACACCGACGGCGTCGCGGCCGCGCCTTGGGTCGGCCTCGTGACGCCGTTCCATTTCGGACTCCCGCACTTCGATCCGCTGTCGATCGCGACGATGGTGATCGTGATGTTCGTCACGTTCATCGAGTCGACCGGGATGTTCCTCGCGGTCGGCGACATGGTCGAGCGGCCCGTCGATCAGGACACGCTCGTGCGCGGGCTGCGCGTCGACGGGCTCGGCACGCTGATCGGCGGCATCTTCAACTCGTTCCCCCACACGTCGTTCTCGCAGAACGTCGGGCTCATCGGCGTGACGGGCGTGAAGAGCCGCTTCGTCTGCGCGACGGGCGGCGCGATCCTCGTGCTGCTCGGGCTCTTTCCGAAGATGGCGCAGCTCGTCGCGTCGGTGCCGCCGTTCGTGCTCGGCGGCGCGGGCATCGTGATGTTCGGGATGGTTGCGGCGAACGGCGTGAAGGTGCTGTCGAAGGTCGACTTCGTGCGCAATCATCACAACCTGTTCGTCGTCGCGGTGAGCATCGGCCTCGGGCTCGTGCCCGTCGTGTCGCCGAACTTCTTCTCGAAGCTGCCCGCCGCGCTCGCGCCGATCCTCCACAGCGGGATCCTGCTCGCATCGGTGTCGGCCGTCGTGCTCAATCTCGTGTTCAACGGCGTGAAGGGCGAGAAGGACGCGCGCAGCGACATCCGCCGCGCGGGCCGCGATTTCGACGGACAACCCGCCGACCTGCATTGAGCCACGACCGCGCGGCGCGCGCCGCCGCGCGGTCGCTCGAACGAAAACACCGCTTTTCGAATGGCGTCCCAAAAACCGGACACCGATCCGATCTCCGGCGTGCGCTTCATTTCGCGACACATTCCGTTTCTCGACGCGTCCGCTGCGCTGAAGACAAAAAACCCCGCGTTCCGAAGAACGCGGGGTTTTTGTTCGTGCATCGCGATGCGACGCGACCGCTTCCGATCGCACGGCGCGAGACGAACGAATCGACCGCCTTCGTCCGCCGTGCGGTGCGTGCGAACGCTCAGCCGGCCGTCGCCGCGCTGACCGCGGCGGCGGGCGCGGCCGACGCCGACGCCGGCGCAGACGCCGCCGCCTTGCCGTAGTCGGCCGGCGCGTCGGCCGGACGCGGCGTCTCGCCCGCGCGCTCGATCCAGCCGCCGCC